>JAYSYX010000280.1:0-9186 GCA_043727235.1 Bacteroidota bacterium | reverse complement strand
TTGAAGAGTTTATTAAACATTGGGTCCACATATAAAAACCTTACTAAAAAATTTTAATTGATGTTAACAATTAGTAAAATTGCAGTTGCAATTAAGTTCACCAAATTAATATCCCTCTTTTCTGAATAAGCGGCTAATATTAACAAAAACCTAAATCTTACAGAATGAATTTAAATTTACTTATCAAAAAAACCTTTGTTTTGATGTGCATGCTGCTGCCTGCAGCCATTTTTGCGCAGTCAGCAACCCTTACCGGTGTTGTATCTGATCCCACAGGAACTACATTACCGGGAGTTACGGTATTAATTGAGGGCACCGGAAAAGGGACGGTTTCAGATTTTGACGGAACCTATCTGTTGGCATTCGAAGCTCCGGGAACTTATACCATTACTTACACTTTTGTTGGGTTTAAAAAAGTGACGGAAACAATAACTCTTATTTCAGGTCAGAATATGAAAAAGGACCTTACCATGGAAGAAGATGCCTTATTATTGGAATCGGTAGTTGTGGTAGGTTACGGAACTGTTAAGTCGAAGGATCTTACCGGTTCGATAACGAATGTGGGTGTTAAAGACTTCCAAACAGGTAATGTAACAACACCTGAACAACTTATTTTAGGAAAGGTGTCTGGAGTGCAGATTACATCCAATAGCGGTATGCCTGGTTCTGGCAGCCGAATAAGAATTCGCGGAGGAACTTCACTTAACGCAAGTAATGATCCTTTAATCGTTATTGACGGCGTTCCGGTTGATAATACCGGTATTAATGGAGCGGGAAACGCATTAAGTCTTATCAACCCGGATGATATTGAGAATATAACAATTTTGAAGGATGCTTCCGCTGCGGCAATTTATGGTTCAAGAGCTGCTAACGGAGTAATAATCGTAACTACAAAAAAAGGAGTTGCAGATAATAAATTGCGTATTAATTATTCCACAACAAATTCCATTTCGCAGGTTACCAAAAAAATTGATGTTTTAAGTGCGGATGAATTAAGAGGTGTAATTAATGAAAATGGAACTGCTGGACAAATTGCTTTATTAGGTTCAGAAAATACTGATTGGCAGGATGAATTATTTCAACTTGGATTTGCAACTGATAATGATATTACTTTTTCCGGCGGATTAAAAAATTTCCCGTATCGCTTAAATCTTGAATATTTAATGGAGCAGGGAACTCTTCCCACAGCAGTAGTAGATGGTGAAGCAACGTTTGATGCAAATGGAAATCTCACCAATGACACAAGAACACTTGTTGAAAAATCTTCGGGTATTAACAGATATGGCGCATCATTAAATATTTCACCAACGTTTTTGAAAGGCAAATTAAAGGCTGATGGTAATGGTAAATTTTATCATACAGATAATTTCTTTGCTGATCAGGGTGCAATTGGTTCTGCAATAACATTTGATCCTACTCAACCTGTTTTAGATGCTTCAAGTATTTATGGTGGATATTACGAGTGGCAAAATGCTGCGGGACTTTTATCCCTTGCGCCAAAAAATCCACTTGGATTATTATTGCAAAGAGCCGATGAAAGTAATGTTAATCGCTTTATCGGAAATTTAAAATTGGATTATGAGATCATTAAAGATCTTCATGGTGTTATCAATGGTGGTTACGATATTTCGAGAAGCAACGGAACTGTTGTAGTTCCTGCATCTGCCGCATCTTCTAATGTTAATGGCGGTGTAAATAATGAATATACACAAAGCAAAGACAATAAATTATTGGAAACATATTTTAACTATAAAAAAGAGCTCAAAAAAATAAAAAGTGTTATCGATTTTACCGGTGGATATTCGTATCAGAACTGGATAACAAAATCACCATCGTTTCCAAGTCTCAATTATATAAATGATACAATTACTCCTGCGGGAATTGATTTTGAAACAGAAAATACATTGATCTCCTTTTACGGTAGATTAAATTATAATTTTAAATCAAGATATTTATTAACTGCTACTTTGCGTGAGGATGGTTCTTCAAGATTTAGTCCCGAAACACGTTGGGGTTTATTTCCTTCTCTTGCATTTGCATGGGTTGCGAGTGATGAACCATTTATGCAAAACTCAAAAATTTATTTAAAATTAAGAGCAGGCTACGGAGTAACAGGACAACAGGATATTTTTTATGATTATCCATATATTGCAAATTACGATTCCAGTACTTCAACGGCACAATACCAGTTTGGCGATGTATTTTATTATTTATTGCGTCCCGATGGTTATGATCCAAATATTAAATGGGAAGAAACTTCAAGCTTTAATATAGGAGTTGATTTTGGTTTCGGCGGCGATAAGGTTTCCGGAAGTTTGGATGTTTACAAAAAAATTACGGAAGATCTTTTAGCAACAATTCCTATTCCTGCAGGTTCCAATTTTACGAATCAGATATTGACAAATGTGGGTAGCATGGAAAATACCGGTGCGGAAATAAATCTGAATTTTATTGCTATCAATAAAAAAGACCAGAATTTAGAATTCGGAATTAATGCTACTGTAAATAAAAATGAAATAACTAAACTCACCCTGTTGGAAGATACTGCCTCTGTCGGAATTTTAACAGGCGGGATTCAGGGTGGTATCGGAAATAATATTCAGATACAATCTGTTGGATATTCCGCAAATACCTTTTATACTTACGAACAGGTGTATGATGAAGATGGCAATCCAATTGAAGGTGATTATGTTGATCAGAACGGAGATGGTATTATTAATGGTGATGATCTTATTCATGGTAAAGATCCGACTCCGGACCTTTATTTAGGATTTTATTCCAATTATAGATATAAGAAATGGACGGTTGGATTTTCGCTGAGAGCAGAGCTTGGAAAATACATGTATAATAATATCAACTCCACAAGAGGCGTTTATGCAAATATTCCCGGTGGTGGTTATATGCAAAATCTTACGGAGGATTATAACAATACGAACTTTCAAACATATCAGTTGTTCTCTGATTATTATATTGAAGATGCATCATTCCTTCGTATGGATAATTTGAGTATAGGATATGATTTCGGAAGAGTGTTTAACGATAACGCAGGATTAACTGCCTCTGTTATTGTTCAGAATGTATTTGTTGTTTCACCATATTCAGGAGTTGATCCTGAACTTGCAGGTGGAATTGATAATTCCATATATCCTCGTCCGCGCATTTATTCCTTAAATATTAATGTAAAACTTTAATCGAGTTACGATGAAAAATAAAATATTATTACCGGTAATACTATTCGCAGTAATAGGTATTTCCTTAAGCTCTTGTTTTAATGATCTGGATCTGGAACCACCTTCCGGAATTAACTCGGCGAATGTATATGCCGATCCTGCCAATTATATTCATGTAATGGCAAAGGTTTATGCCGGATTATCCATTTCCGGAAATCAGGGACCTGCAGGAAATCCTGATATTTTAGGTATTGACGAAGGATTTTCTCAATACATTCGTGTATTGTGGAATTTGCAGGAAATTACTACCGACGAAGCTAAATGCGCATGGAATGATCCCGGAATTCCGGAGTTGGATAAAATGCAATGGAATGCAACTAATTCATTTGTGAATGCGATGTATTACAGAATTTATTTCCAGCTTCCTCTTGCAAACGAATTTATTCGTGAATCATCGGATGCAAAAATGGATGAACGGAGTTTTTCTGCTGAGGATAAAACTTTAATTACAGGATATAGAAACGAAGTGCGTTTTTTACGCGCATTGAGTTATTATCATGCAATGGATCTTTTTGGAAATGTTCCTTTTATTACGGAAGATGATCTTGTAGGTGCATTTTATCCTGAACAAATTTCAAGAACAGATCTGTTCAATTATATAGAATCTGAATTACTCGAATTAGAAAGTTTATTAGTTGCTCCACAAACAAATGAATATGGAAGAGTGGATAAAGCTTCGGTATGGACCTTACTTGCAAGATTGTATTTGAATGCAGAAGTATATAATAGAAATCCCGATACCGGAGTACCTGGTGCGTCTCGTTATGTTGATTGCGCATTGTGGAGTAAAAAAGTAATTGATGAGGGCGGATATTCTTTAGAACCGGTTTATGATCATTTATTTATGGCAGATAATCACAGTTCCAATGAAGTAATTTTTCCAGTTACTTTCGATGGAAGATTTACCCAAACTTTTGGTGGCACCACATTTTTAACACATGCTTCAATTGGTGGTGATCCAATGAGTGCTTTGGATTCTTCTTATTTTGGAGTTCAATCGGGCTGGGCCGGAAATCGCGCAACTCCGGAATTTGCAGCATTATTTCCTGATACTGATGATGATAGAAATATGTTTTTTACAGAAGGACAAACATTGGTTTTTTCTGATGATGCAGAATTGTCCTCTTTTATTGTTGGATATCCGATTGCAAAATGGAGAAATATTACGCAGGCAGGTGTAATAGGATCTGATCCCGCACAAACATATGTTGATATTGATTTTCCATTATTCCGTTTAGCAGATGTTATGTTGATGTATGCCGAATGTGCAGCTCGCGGTGAGGCAGATGCAGGAACCGGATTAAATTACGTAAATCAATTGCGTGAACGCGCATATGGTGATGCATTGCATAATGCAGTGAGTATAACTCCTGAAAGTGTATTAGATGAGCGCGGAAGAGAATTGCAGTGGGAAGGATATCGCAGAACAGATCTTATCCGTTTTGGATTATTTACGGGAGGCGAATATGTATGGGCATTTAAAGGTGGTTCTTTTACAGGAACCTCTGTTTCTGAACATTTAAATTTATTCCCATTACCCGCAGCAGATCTTGTTGCAAATCCGAACTTAGAACAAAATCCGGGTTACTAATAAATAATTATTTTAAATTTTAATAAAAAGGCCTCCAATTTTGGGGGCTTTTTTTATTTTAATTAAAAAGAAAACCTGCAATATAAAACCACATAATAATTCGTGCATTCGTGGCCACTTTTTCCATCAGTATAGTGGGTTAAAAGAGTTGCCACGAATGCACGAATGAACAGCCGATGGTAGCGTTTTCCCCGCAGAGTCACCGAAGTGACTCTGCGGGAATCGGGTCCGCGTCATCCGCGCCTGTCCTCCCACCGTCGGATTCTACTTTCCTTCATTTTAGCCCTATCTCTTATCTTCCCCAAAGGGGAAGACGTTTCTTTTGCGATTTTTCAAGTTTTCTGCAAACTAAATTGCGCTACAATTTCTTCCAGACAATCCCTCTCATAAATACTTTCTGTAAATCCTATAAACTTTATCCATTCCTTCATTCTTTCTTTTTTTATCCCTTTAAATCCGCCTAATCCGCGTCATCAGCGCCTGCCTGATGACCGTGTCAGGCAGGTTCCCTCTTTTCATTCATTTTTTTTATATTTGAAACCTAAACTACACACATGGCTCTTAAAGTAATTGGTGCAGGCTACGGTCGCACGGGGACAGAATCTTTAAAACAGGCTTTGGAGATACTCGGCTTCGACAAATGTTATCATATGTTCGAACTTATGAAAGACACTTCCCGATTTAAATATTGGCTGGATCTAGAAAAAAAGTTACCTACAGATTATAATGCACTATTTGAAGGCTATCAATCTGCGGTAGATTTTCCTGCAGCCTTATATTATAAAGAATTTATGCAGCAATATCCGGAGGCAAAAGTAATTCTCACCGTTCGCGATCCGGATAAATGGTACGTAAGCGCAAAAAAAACAATTTTGAGAGGTTTTCCTCCTGCAATCTTATTATTTGCAAAAGTGTTTGGTTTTTTATCCCCAATGCTAAAAGGTATGCCCGATGCCGATAAATGGATTAAAAGAATTCTCACCGGACCAACAGGATTATTTGAAGGTAAAAAAGACGACAGAGAATTTATGAAAGACCGTTTTGTAAGATGGAATGAAGAAGTAAAAAAAACAGTGCCTTCGGAAAAATTATTGGTATTTGAAGTAAAAGACGGATGGCAACCCTTATGCGATTTTCTAAAAGTTCCTGTTCCTGATATTCCATTTCCACATACCAATGATAGTAAATCGTTTCAGAAAAATAATAGGAAGTTAATTTTTAAAGGAAAGTGATCTATTTTTAAAGTATCCTTGCTTCAATTTCACTTACATTTCGAGAAATATCTCTCTTTAAACACTTATTTTTGTAATTCTAAAGCAGCTCAATTATGAATATATTCCGCTATCGACTATTAGTAATTTCAACAATAATATTTTTATACATTCCATTCGGCATTTCACAAAACATCCAACACATAACCCCTCCAAACTGGTGGACAGGTATGAACGACCCCATGGTCCAATTAATGGTGCATGGCGAAAACATTGCAGGTTATGATCTTAAAATTAATTATCCGGGAGTAGAGGTTTATGCTGTTTCAAAGGTGGAAAATCCAAACTATATTTTTGTAGATCTTAAAATTGGCCAAAGCGTAAAACCCGGAACCATGAATCTTGAATTCAGCAATGGCACTTCCCAATTTAAACAGCCATACGTATTAAATCAACGGGAAAAAAGAAGCATGGATTATGGTCTCAATTCTCAGGATTTTATTTACCTCATCATGCCCGATCGTTTTGTCAACGGAGATACAACCAATGATATTGCAAGCGATATGAATGAAAAATATTACGGCAGAACAAGTTTAACAGCACGACATGGTGGTGATATTCAGGGAATAATTAATCATTTGGATTACATTAAAAATTTAGGTGTTACTGCTGTTTGGTGTACTCCGCTATTGGAAAATAATCAGGAAGAATGGAGTTATCACGGTTATGCTGCAACTGATCATTATAAAGTGGACAAACGTTTTGGCAGCAACGAATTGTATAAAAAATATGCAATGGAAAGTCACAAAAGAAATGTAAAAGTGGTGATGGATATTGTTCCGAATCATTGCGGAAGTCAGCACTGGATGATCAAAGATCTGCCCATGAAAGATTGGGTGCATCAATGGGATACTTATACAAAAACAAATTATCGCACACCGGCATTATTGGATCAATACGGAAGTGAACACGATAAAAAATTAATGCTCGATGGTTGGTTTGATAAACATATGCCGGATCTTAATCAGCAAAATCCTTTTGTTGCAAAATATTTAATTCAGAATTATATCTGGTGGGTTGAATATGCACATGTTGACGGTTTCCGAATTGACACTTATACCTATAATGACCTGAAATTTATGCAAGATGCCGCAACCGCAATTTTTAATGAATATCCTGGCTTCGGTATGTTTGCTGAAACCTGGGTGGATGGCGTGGGTGTACAGGGCTATTTCAACGGAAATAATAATTTAAATACGGGATATAATTCTTTATTACCGGGAGTTACTGACTTCGAATTATTGTGGAGCATAAATAATATGGTGCAAAAACCTTTTGGGTGGTCGGAAGGGCTTGGATCTATTTATTTAAAACTGACTCAGGATTATTTATATGGGGATGCGAATAAAAATGTTGTATTCCTTGGCAACCACGATCTAAGTCGCTTTTTTTCTGTTGCAGGGGAAGATGTAAATAAAATGAAACTTGCAACAGCTTTTATTTTAACAACCCGCGGAATTCCTCAATGGTATTATGGAGATGAAATTTTGATGAAAAATTTTACCAATCCCGACGGACGTGTGCGTGAAGATTTCCCCGGGGGTTGGCAGGGTGATTCCATTAATAAATTTAAACCGGAGAATTTAAAGGGTGATGAAAAAGATTATTTTAATTATGTAAAAACACTGGCAACATACAGAAAAACATCTATCCCTATTACACAAGGTAAATTAATGCAATTTGTTCCATATGATGGAGTGTATGTTTATTTCAGATATACTGATACACAATGCGTAATGGTTGTAATGAATACAACAGATAAACCTGTTGACCTTTCCACAAAAAATTATGCAGAAAGAATGTCGGGTTTTACGAAGGCAAAAAATGTGATGACGAAAGTGGAGTTGGCGAATTTAAATACGATTGCGATTCCTGCAATGAGCGCGCAGGTTTTGGAATTGCGATGATCTAATTAATTTTTTTGCTGGTAAGACGGTAAGGGCGGTAAGGTAGCGGTAATTCTGTTTCCCGTTTTTCTTCCCGCTCTTCCCGCCTTCCCGGCCGCATCCATCCGTCGTTCCTTCCCCTTTCAAATAAATATTCGCATTTTTACTATACAAATCCAAACTATGCGTATCAAACTTTACCTCACCATTATTTTTTGTGGTTTTATTTTCGCTAATGGAATTACTCAAACAAAAGGAAAAACAACGTTTACAGAAACCAACACTGAAATTATTCCAAAAGAATTATATGGAGGTTTACATTGGCGAAATATCGGTCCGTTCAGGGCGGGAAGATGTATAGCCGTTACCGGCGTTTATAATAATAATAAAATTTATTACGCTGGTGCTGTTGGTGGTGGCGTTTGGAAAACTACAGATGGTGGCGTTAACTGGCATGTGATTTCTGACTCTATTTTTACTTCAGCTAGTGTTGGTGCAATTGAAGTGGCACAAACAAATCCGAATATTGTTTATGTTGGAATGGGTGAAGTGGAAATGCGTGGAAATATATCTTTTGGTGATGGCATGTATAAATCGTTGGATGCTGGAAAAACATGGAAACATATTGGATTAAAAGAAAGTTATGCGATCGGTTCCATTGCAGTACATCCCCAAAATGAAAATATTGTATTTGTTGCCGCACAAGGTCATATTTGGGGGCCGAATAAAGAACGCGGATTATATAAAACAATAGATGGTGGAGCGACATGGAATTTAATATTAAAAGGTGCAAATGATTCCACCGGTTGTGTGGATGTTAAATTCGATCCGACGAATCCGAATATTATGTATGCAAGTATGTGGAAGGCATTTCGCACTCCGTATTCTTTAAGCAGCGGCGGCGAGGGGAGTGGATTATATAAAAGTATAGACGGCGGAAATACCTGGAAATTAATTTCTGAAAATGCGGGATTGCCAAAGGGATTAAATGGAAAAATAATAGTTACAATTTCCTCTGTTGATCACAATAATATTTGGGCAGTAGTAGAAAATATTAAAAATGCTGGAATTTATTTTTCGGAAGATGGCGGAGAAACCTGGAAATTACTCACAAAAGAAAATGACCTTATACAACGCCCCTGGTATTTCAGTAATATTTATGTTGATCCGAAAAATGAAAAGGAATTATATGTTTTAAGTGTGGAATA
>JAYSYX010000279.1:0-9205 GCA_043727235.1 Bacteroidota bacterium | reverse complement strand
TAAAACTATAAGAAACTGTATTAAAAAACCAAGTTAATACTATGCGGACTTCTCAAATGAAAATATCCACTCCCCAAATTTTAGCATTGACCCGTTTTATTTTGTAATTTGTTGATGTTGGTGTTCCGATTCGGAGCCCTTCTCTTATATTAAGCATTCATGCACATTTGAGTCACAATTGTTTATTTACGCAAATAGTGACACATGTGAATGGTATTATTCGCTGACAAGCCTTTTCGTTTTTGATATATTTTAGTAGTCAAACGCTTTAGAGTTAATTGATCTTTAGAAGTATTATCTTTTAAATTAATGTTAATTTATCCTTCAATAATTCATTTCACTTTATACGATCTCTTTTGCTTCCAGCTTCTCAATCGTCTTTTTTGCATTTTCCAATCGAATTTTTTTGTTCTTTTCCGTCATTTTTTCCTTGATCCATTTTTCCATGCGATGATGCATTGGAATGAGCAAAGAGGCTAATATCACTAATGCAATTAACATCAGAGCTGGTGAATGATGTGTTACACGTTCCAAAAATGGATGAATAAGCAGATTAATAAATTCAAACACTATCAACAATCCTAATATTCCAATAAAAGAGACCCATTTTTCGGTAATGATGATACTGTGACTAAGTAGAAAAAATAATATGATGAAAAAAACAATACCGATCGCGATCAATGCATATTGAATATTTTGTTTGCGTTGTTGTTCTACCACCTGTTTTTTTGCCTCCTCTTCAATAATGCGGAGTTCCTCTTTAAAAGCTAATGCCTGTATGGTATTCTGATTATTCTGATTAAAAATAGATTCTCTTATTTGAGACTCTACCTTTGAATAATAGAAGGCGCTGTCAGAATTGTTCAATTTATCGAATAGCTGTCTTTTAAATCCAGCTGCAATTAATTTTATGTTAAGATTTGACATTTCACGAGTAATATTCCAAAAAAAATCAGTGTTGGCAATTGCTTCATCCATCCTGTTTCGCTCAATAAGAAATGGAATATATCGCCTGTAAAAAACGTCTTTTCTTACAGCCAATGTGTCTGACAAATTCTTTGCTTTGTTAAAATAAATTTCTGCCAATTCAAACTCATTCATTTTGTAATATATAACTGCCAATAAAGTTAATGTTTGGACTCTGTAAAGGGGTAGTGTAAGTCGTTCGGCGGTTTGTTCTGCTGCCTGAGCATAAAATAATGCAGAGTCGAGTTGATTTTTTTCATAATATGAAACCCCGATATTTCGTTGATACTGGATCAACATGTAATCGTATTTATCAGAAGTTTTATCAGGTAGATGATTCCCGCCCTTCTTAGTGAAATTAAAATACGCATCTATATTTTTAAGATTAAAATAAACACTTGCGATATCAAAATAGATTGAGCTTATTCTTCGTTTGTCGTTAAATTTTTCTGCGAGTGGCAATGCCTTGAAATAATATTCCAGTGCGGTGGTATTAGCTCCTTTACTCATAGCGAAATAATATCCGATCCAGTCATAACTGATCGCAAGCAACGAATCATTTTTTAATTGTTGAGCTATCAACAGGAGTTCAACACAAAGTGATGAATCAATAAAGTTGCTTGCATAAGAGTCTAAGGTCTCTAAATATTTGATCGTAGCAGTAAAACGTTCTGCAGGATCCTTATAATTGGTCAATGAAGCTTTGGCCGTGTCGAGATCGTTGTTTTGTGTGTATGTAATTTGCAAACAAATGCAAAAACAAAGTAGGGTAATTATTTTATTCATGTTTTTTTGTCATTTCTTTTCTTTCACCGCAGTTTGGGTTTAGCACTGTTTCCATGCATGACGCACTTCATTTAGTGGTTTGCGATTAAAAATTTTAATAAAAATACGAAGTTTTAGGATATCGGGTTGGAAGGAGGGCGAGTTTGGTAGATCTATAAATATGGTCAATTATTCATTTTTTGGAGTATAATAAAGCATTATAGCGCCACCGCTAAAAATTTTAGTCCTATTTAGTTTAAAAATAGTCCTGTCATGTATGTTTTCAAACAATGGCAAACCTCTACCTGCAACAACGGGATGAACACAAAGTTGGTATTCATCAATTAAATTAAATTTCATAAGCTGAATTATTAAACTCCGGCTGCCAATAAAAATATCTTTACATCCTGCCTGAGCTGATTGTTTAAGTGCTAAAACTTCCTCTTCAAGTGTTTTAATTGAAATTTTAGCACTATTCCATTCTGTATTTTTTAACTTATGTGAAAAAACAATTTTTGGAACTTTGTCTATAGCTATTGCAAAGTCGTCCATAGATTTTTCACCTGAAGGATTTTTCACCAGAGTTTGCCAAAATTTCATTAATTGAAATGTTATTCTGCCATATAGTATTGCATCTGCGTTTCGCATTAGTTCTGTATAATGCTGATGAATTTCTTCATCGGGTAATCCGGCAGTATGATCGAAAATTCCGTCAATTGTCATATTGATTGCTGCAATTATTTTTCTCCTATCACTCATTACTTTACATACATTATTTTCATTACAAATATATTCTAGTGCCAGTAACGGACAGAAGGTTTGCGGTGGGATGGTTTAATAGTTTATCCTACCAGGGACCATTCTGCTTAACCTGATAAAAACGTTTGCCATTAAATCGATAGAGTCCTTGTCCCGTACCAAACCACATATTTCCTGACTGATCTTGATACATACTTTGGACACAACAATTAAGTTCGTCTTCTACCGTAAACACGGTAAATGCTTCCGGATTTGAAATGTCGATTGAAGGATCATATCTCGTAGTGCTGCCTCTTGCTGTGATCCAAATGATTCCAGACTTTTCCATATATATCCCCCAAACTTCACTTCCACCAATTCCGTCTTCAGTTGTGAACTCTGTAAAGGTTTTACCATCATATTTGCAAATACCACCCTTCATAGTAAACCAAAAATTTCCGGTATTATCTTGTATCATGCCACCTGCATAGTTGTCGCCTAAGCCTTCTTTTTCTGCAAAATTTTTAATCGTTTTCCCATCATAGCAATAGACCCCATTGTCTTGTGAAGCAAACCAGATGTTTCCGGTTTTATCTTCCATAATGTCCTTTACATTAATAGGACCGAGCAAATTAAATTGCGAAAAACATTTGCCGCCTGTGGTATCAGCAGATGGGTTATATTGAAAAACACCGCTCTCGGTGCCTATCCAAACAGTACCGACTTTATCAATGAGAATACTTTTTCGGCTGACATTGATATTGCTCAGTCCATTTTCCTCAGTATAACTTCTAAAGGTTTTTCCCTGCCCGAATTCCTCATTCAGATGTGCATCATATTTAATCGCACCATGGGCTGTTCCAAACCATATATTACCCTTCTTATCCTCAGCAATTGCATGTACACTATAACCATTATTAGGATCTACACTATTATTACCATGAAAAAACTCATTTTTACTAAAGTATTTTAAAGTTTTTTCATCATATCTGACTACGCTTTCGCCTGCCGGTCCGAACCAAAAATTTCCTTTTGAATCCTGAAAAATACATCGGATATATTGGCTTACAAGACTATCGTCATTAAACGGACCAGAATTCAATACTAAAAGGGGTGGCGTTCCTATAATTTCCGGAATTGGTTTTGAATTATTTGTTTTGTCAATTGTGGAGTTTGTGTTCACTTGCCCATAGCAAGAATTTATAAATATCCCCAATAAGATTAAAATGTAAATTGGATTTCGAAAATAATTTTTTATCATTTTCTTTTTTTTTTGCTATAAATAAATAATTCCAGCTATTGCAGAATTGCTTGTTAGAATTTTGTTGTTATTGTCTATCCACTACATAATTCATCTCCGTTACTCCGCAAACAAATTGTCGGGTATTTAACAAGTTTAGTTTTATTTTCTCTTTGATGTCAACAAACAATGGAATACCACGCCCGAGAATAATTGGATTAACAAATAGCCAGTAGCCGTCAATTAAGTTGAGTTGCATAAGTGAATGTGTTGCTGTTGGGCTGCCAAAAAGCAAAATGTCTTCGCCAGGCTCTTGTTTTATTTCATTTATTCTTTCCGTTAGGTTGTTGCTAATAATTTTTGTGTTAGTCAAACCCTCGTCTATCATTGTTTTTGACAAAACAATTTTGTGAACTTTTTTATACCACTTTGAATGTTCAATATCGTGTTTGGTTGCTGTGGGTTTGTCTGCTGCAGTAGGCCAGTAATTTTCCATCATCTGATAAGTTACTCGTCCATATAATGAGGTGTCGCCTTCGCTTATGCGCTTACCGACATGATCAAAGATTTCTTCATCTACTTTTATCCAGTCCATTTCTCCGTTAGGCCCTGCTACAAAACCGTCAAGCGATATGTGCATGAAGGAAATTATTTTTCTCATATTATTCCGTTTTTAATTTTTGATTGATTTAATTGCTATTCAAAGGGATCAATGCTGTTTCGAGGTGTTGTCTAAGGGCAAGCCCTAATAATACTAAACTAAACGTTACCTGCTGTCCTTCAAGGTGTGTTTCAAAGGTTATATCATTTTGCTTATATTGAACCAGTTTTTACATTTAAATATTTTTTTCTATCGTATCTTTTAAGGTAATTAAATCAAATGGCTTTTGTATATACCCATTCGCGTTTATTTTTTTGCATATTTCCTTAATATCTGTATTTGCTGAAAATAGTAAAATTGGAATATGGCAGGTAGCAAGATTTTCTTTTATCAGAGCTATAGCTTTTTCACCACCAATTTTAGGAATCCAAAGGTCCATTAATATCAGATTTGGTTTGATAGAAGCAATATCATTTATCACATTCTCACAACGTGAAAGTGTTTCTACACGGTAATGATGTTTTGATAAAAATATTTTACAAAAAGATAATATTTCGGGGTCGTCTTCATATATTAATATACATTTTTCCATACTATTTTATTTAAGAGATGTGTCCATTTAAAAAAAAATAAATCACGTATTTTGCTACATCTATTATTTGCTTCATTTATTTTTTTATTATACATGCTCAACATTATTTAAAGGCAAGGTGAAATAAAATGTGCTTCCTATACCTTGTTCACTTTCTGCCCACAATTTACCATGATGCCTTTGTATAATTTCATATGAAATAAACAACCCGATACCCAGCCCTTGAAAATGTATTGCATGCTCTTCAATACGGTGATACTTGTCAAATATCATTTTGAGGCTCGCATTGCTTATCCCTAAACCACTGTCTTTTACGGATACTTTTACCATATTATTTTCTTGTTCCACAGTTACAAAAACCTTATCTGCACCAGGGGAATACTTTATGGCATTGGTTAATAAATTTATAACAACCTGTTGGAGTCTGTTTATGTCCCCGGTTACTTGGTTGTAAACTTTTCCGGATTTAATAATGGTATGTGTTGAGGAGGTTAACTGTATATTTTCAATGGTATTTTCAATCATATCATTAAAATTAAAAGTAGAAATGGTATAATTTAATTTACCCAGTCTTATCTTACTTACATCAAGTAATTCGCATATTAATTCGTTAAGCCGGTTAACCGACTGACTTGCTTTTTTTGCATACAGGGCTGCCTCATCATTAGTTCCATTAAATGAAAGTTCCAGCATTTGTAAATAAGCCTTCACAGTAGTCAGGGGTGTTTTTAATTCATGACTGGCAATGCTGATGAATTCATCTTTTCTTTCTTCTTTTAATTTTTGTTCATGAATATCGGTGAATGCGCCTACCCATTTAATAATCTTTTTCTCATTATTTAAAACCGGTTCTCCTCGTACTGTGTGCCATTTATATTCACTATCCTTACTTTTAAGGCGCACATCAAAGATGTAAATATTACCTGTATCTAAACTAAGTTTCCATGCTGCATTAATGTTATCATAATCATCCGGATGAACAATTGCTTTCCATTCTTTTTCGCCCGCAGGTTCAATACCCGAATATTCTTTCCATCTGGAAGAGGCAAATTCCGGATTGCCCTTCGCATCTGTAACCCACACCAATTGAGGTAATGTTTGTGCAAGGGAGCGGAAACGTTCTTCGCTTTCTTCTACTTTTTTTCTTATCATTACCTGTTCCGTAATTTCATGAGCCAATGCCATTACTCCAGAAACGGTTCCATCGGCTTCACGCAATGGCTCGTACACAAATTTTACGAAAACATTTTCAAAGTTACCGCTGCGCATTAAACGAACTTCAAGTTCCTGCACAACACAACGTTCGCCTGTATTGTAAACATTGTCTAAAAGTTCCTTAATCCCCTGATCTCTCAGTTCGGGAAGTACATCAAATACGGGTTTGTTTAATGCCTGTTCCAATGTTCTGTCCCAAAATTCACACATTCCTTTATTTATCGTTTCTATCACGTAATCTACTCCGCGCAAAACGCAAATAGCCACTGGTGCATGCAATACCAGCTGCTTGAACTTTTGTTCGTTCGCTTTTATTTTTTTATTTAACAATGCCTGGGGTGTTACTTCATTTGCCAGAATTGCCACCCCTTCTATTTCGCCATTTACATTGCGCTGCACCTGATAAACAAAATTGTAATACACTATTTCCTTTATTCCATTACGAAGCAATGTTGCAGGTGTTTCAAAAGCATGAAAAGGTTCTCCAGTTTTATAAACACCCAATAATAGTTTATCAAAACCCTGTTCTACGATTTCGGGTAATACTAAAAATAATGATTTTCCAATTACATCTTTTCCCTTGCCCCATGATGCTAATACCGCATCGTTGGCAATTTCAATAATCATATCTTCTCCCTTTAAAATAGCCATCATGGAAGGGGAAGAATAAATTAATTCGTGAAAACGGTATTCACTTTCTTTAATTTTTTGTTCTGTTTCCTTTTGTTTCGTGATGTTCCGGAAAAGTATTGCTATCTTGTTACTACCCTCCGGGCCGTGACGGAAAGCAGAATTTTGAAACCATTGGTCTCCAAGTCCTTTAACGAAATGTTCTAACTGGACGGGCATACCTGTTTTAGCTATGCCTCCGTATTGTTCGAGCCAGACCGCCTCTACCTCAGGCACAATTTCGCTAATCCGTTTCCCTTTCATTTCCATAGTCGCATGTTGCGAAAAAGCTGGATTTGTATCCAAATAAATCCAATCAATCGGCTCTCCTTTTTCATCAAATATCAATTCAATAATGCAAAAAGCGTCATGTATGGAATTAAATAAGGTGCGGTATTTTTCCTCGGACTCTTGCAGTTGCATTTGTGCAGTTCTCTCTACTGTTACGTCACGGAACAGAACCACTGCACCGGTTATTTTACCCTCTTCATCGCGGATCGGGCCAGCATTGAAGGAGCAGGGAATTTTCCGACCACTTTGGTGTATAATTTCTAACACCTCCTCAATTACCACTTCTCCTTTCATTACTGCTTTAGCTCCGGGCCATTCCTCTGACTTTATTGGTGTACCGTCAAGGTGAAAACCTGTATAGACCTGGCTATATTTTGAGACTTCAGTTTCGTGTGCAGGACGACCCCATAATACATCGAACATCGTATTATGGAACTGGATATCTCCTTGGGCGTCTGTGATTGCAATAGCTAAAGGAGCTTGTTCCAAAACCGCACGGAGCTGTTCTTCCGTTTTTCTTAATACGTGCTCTGCCTTCGCTTTTTCTACTGCTGCCCAGATGCGTTCGGCTGTTTCTATAGTTAAGCGCATCTCTGATTCTGTCCATTTCCTTGGCTTACTTTGCACAAGGGATAATAGCCCCACAGACTTGTCGTTTTTTATGACCGGTACATTGATAAATGAACCATACTGGAACTGCAAACACATCTTTTTCAGGTCGTCATCTAATAAATTGGCGGTACGAACGTCATCCACGACAAATGGATGCCCTGCATTTAATACCGCCTTATATAAGACAAAGCTGCTTATGGAATGCACACCTGCAACGGAGGGCAAATCTCCACGCGAGGCGTCCCGAAGGATAATGACATTATCTCCTTCAATAGCACTATAATAACACCTGTCCGCGTCCATAAAATCCAGGGCGATTTTGGTAGCTGTTTCTTCAATGTCTACGGGGTTGCCGAGCGGCCGAAGTGCATCGCTTAGTTTCAGCAAGAACGCTTGGTGCTTTTCGCTTTCCTTTAATTTTTCTTCTGTTTGCTTGCGTTCGGTAATGTCGCTGAACAAAACGGCAAACCTCTCGTTTCCAACTGGATAAGCTTTGTTTTCAAACCAGCGGTTCGTGTCCTCAAAGTAGGTCTCAATAACTACAGGGCACTGATTATCTACCACGGCAGCATAGGTTTCCATCCATTTACCGAGTGAAGGAAAAACCTGCAGGAGGGGTTGACCAATCACCATTTCTTTGGATACTCCAGTTTGTTTTTCATAGGTTGGATTTACCTCCAGTATATAAAAATCAATTCCTTTACCTTCTTTGTTGCGAATGAGTTCGCAGAGGGTAAAGCCCTGGTCGATGGAAGTGAAAAGGCTCCGGTATTTTTCTCCGGACAGGTTTAAGGCTTCTTCTGCTTTAGCTCTTTCAACTGCAAGCCAGGTGCGTTCGGTCACTTCTTCTACCAATTTGACATCACTGAAAGTCCAGTGGCGGGGACTTGCTGAAACGACCACAATCGACCATAGTGGGTTGGCCTCACCATGGCGCAATGTGGCAGCTACCAAGGCACACAGGCCAATGGCGCCTAGGTTTTGTCTGTCAGTCTCTGATAGGTCTTCTGCTTTCGTTATGTCGTCAATCACCAGCGTCCGGTCAAAGGCAACCCGCAAAGCATCGGGAAAATCGGACAGGCGTACGCTAGCAGGCATTGGTGGCACCCGTTCGTTTCCTATTTGGTAAGGGAACACGCCACGGTCTTCAGCCAGTTGGTAAACTCCAATGTAACAGCGGTCGAGCTTTAGATGCTCAGAAAGCATTTGCAGTGCACGGTTTGCTGCAGCATCAACAGTCGTTTCTGCCCGCAGCGTATCGGAAAAATAGAGCAGGAATGCCTTTTGCTTTTCACTTTCCTCAATTTTTTTTGCTGCCGCTTTCCTTTCGGTAATATCCTCAATAGAAAGCAGGATTAATTTTTCTTCTTTTTTTTCTCTTGTTAATTCCAGGGCATTTAATAAAATTACCCGTTCGCCAATAGATAAAAAGTTATGTGTTACTTCAAAATCGGAGATCTGTTTTTTTTGTGGTAAAATCTCTTCCAGCAAGGTCCGCAGTTCGGGTATATTCCAT
>JAYSYX010000278.1:0-26953 GCA_043727235.1 Bacteroidota bacterium | reverse complement strand
GAAGAAATAACAAACCTCAATCTGGGACAATCTTTTATCCACTGAGTAGCTTCATTTATCCTAATTTTCCAAGTATTAATATCATCAGCCTCATCAATTCCATCTATACAAATAAGAATTCTTGTTGGTTCGCAAATAAAGGAATCAACTGCACGTCCAATATCAAATCTTGAAGCCAAAGATTCCAATGCAGAAAATATCTCAATTTCAGACCAACTTGTTAAACCACCGAGACAATTGTGAAGAATTTCAGACCAAGCATTGTGGGGTGTTCCCTTTGCCCTTATCATTAATGCTGGAATATTATTAATCAGCCTATTTTCTATTGCTTTTGCGGTGCCATGAGTTTTCCCTGTTCCTGGGGCTCCAAGGATTATATAGTTATGTGGTCGGCATACCTCGCTATAATATCGAATAAAACCATCTAGGTTGGCATTTTGAATTTTTTCAAAAGCCTCTTTAAGTCGTGCTTGAATGTTTTTGTATCTATTGGGATATGATTTGCTTTCAATCGCTGAACTGATACTAGCAATATTGGGCTGTCGAGGAATATTTTCAATAAAATAATTATCTTGACCTTTTTCTAAAGCTTGAGCTACTCTGGTTAATTCATTCACGCAAACTTTTAAATACTCTTGAATAATAACCAACTCTTTTTCAAATTCACTTTCTTCAACTCTCAAACTGTTAAACTCATCGATTATTGTAATGGTCATTCTAGTTTGAATTAGTATCTTTTCAAGTCGTTCTTTTTGAAAAGCTCGATATTCGGTTGTAAATAACAATTCCTCTAAAAGATCATTAATTTTGCCCTGACTATGTAAGAAAGGTGTGTATCTTTCTTTTAGCCATCCAGCCTTTGAAAGGTTAAATCTCTGCCTTAAAAGTTCAATTGATATTTCTTCCTTTTCAAACCAAAATCTAAAAATTCCACCGTTCATGGGTTTCTGGAGTTCATCTCTTAAGCGATTTTCATTCCAGAATTCTACTTCTAGATCAGGATGCTTGACATCAATTTCCTCAATCAATTCATTAATTCTTTTTTCTTCACAATCTTCAACTATTTTCTTACCTCTTCCAATTTTGAGTGATTGGAAATCTCGAGGCAAACAAACAATGTATCTTTTTAAAGTAGATCTAACAGTCTTTGCTGTGAGAATTGAGTTCCTTATCTGCCCAATTTGATTTGTAGTCAAACTTACTCTGAACCATTTCACTTGCAATCCGATGATGTGCGATGTATTAGTAATGGCGTAGGCCTCTACTCCTCCATCACCACCAGCTCCATTTACGGTATTAAAATATACTATTTGATTTAAATATTCTTGCTTAACCCATCTTTCAAAAAGTTGATTACAAAGCGCTTCAAAGGATCTTTGGTGGGAATCGTTATGGGTTTTAAAGTTTTCAAACATTTTTAGATATGAGAATTGATTATTTGCCAAATATAATACTCAGGTAGTGAATGGGATAATTTTTTTTATCTCTACAATTTTAAATTCTTCAGTTTCATGATTAAATTTAAATTTAAATTCCTGTACCCGAAAACTAGAATTCGAACTCATAGTATATTTATCGAGTTGCCCCATAATTTTAAAGCTTCCTCAACAAGAATAATTTCTTCATTTCCAGAGAACAACTTATGGAGTTTCCGACCATCTCAAATTTTATTAGTTGATAATACAATATAGAATCGCTTTTATGACAAACCTATGATTTTTAACAATTTAGTCCTTTGTTTCAATCAGGTAGTTTCAAACTGCAATATTTATTTTGTTTATTAATAGTAATTAATAATTTGCTTCTCTAATACAAATGTTAATTGATTATGCTTTGCTGATTTATTTTTCCGCTAAATCCTTCACTCGAAATTCCGTCAATCATCAACTTTAAATACATCTCGAATTTGGGTAATTTAATGAAATCATTCCTATCAAACACCTGCTCAAACTCCCTCTCCAAATATTCAGCATCAGTAGCCCCCACTCTAAAACAAATGAATGTCCCAACATTTCCGAAAATCGCAGATAGAATATCTTTATTCAATTGCTCAATGTATTGATGCGCAAGAAACAATGACAGTCCATATTTCCGTGTTTCGGCTAAAATATCCGCAAAAGAGAGCGATAAAAACGAATGCGATTCATCAACATATAAATAAAACGGAATTCGTTTATCAAGTGGCTGCTTAGCTCTGTATAATGCAGAAAGCTGAATTGAAGTAACAAGAATACTTCCGATAATAGTAGATGCATCTTCGCCAATTTGTCCTTTTGAAAGATTGGCAATGAGAATCTTTTGTTCATCCATCACCTGCGACATCCGAAAACCCGATACCTGTTTTCCGAGCATATTTCGGAGTGGTTGACTTGAAATAAAAACTCCCATTTTATTCAAAATCGGTGAAATAACCTCATTGCGAAATGAAGGTGAGTATTTGTCAAATTCCTTTCTCCAAAAGTCGAATATGTAATCGTCTTTCACATATTCAAGCACTTTTTCTTTGAAGTGCTTGTCAGTTAATAGTGGTTGAATATCAAGTAGTGTTGCATATGGATATTGCAGTAATGTGAGGAGACTAAAGCGTAAAACATATTCCATTCGAGGTCCCCATGATTCCGCCCAGATTTTACGGAAAGTTGAAAGTAATCCCGAGGCAACCAAGCTATGAAAATCTGGATGCACGGCATGAAGAGGGTTATATGAAATTACATTTTCAATTACCGGATTAATGTATATTAAGTCCTTTTTTCTATTCTCTGGAATCCGCTCTAGTAAATATTTTGCCACATCTCCATGCGGATCAATTATTCCGCAACCTTTACCTTTCTCAATATCCGAGAGAGCCATTTTCTGTAATAATGTACTCTTCCCCATTCCGGTTTTTCCGATACAGTAAATATGTCCAAGTCTATCCTTGTCTTTTATACCAAACGGAATGTTTTGGTTTCGCCAGGTGGTATATCCTATAGGCGTAATATCATAATCTTCCATGCTCATGAGTTAAATGATATGAAAAAAACAATTCACACATAAGGCGGGTAAAATATCACTAAATAGCAAAAATACCCTACTTATTTAAAGCTCTTCGATAATTCATAATAAGGGTACTCACAAAGAGTAAAAAGTACGTTAGTATGAAAAAGAACCGATCAATTAGTGAAGAAAATGAAATGCTTTCAGGATTTAATCCGAATGCTTCTTTCGTAACTAATGATATGGCACTTGATTATTTAGCAGAGTTATTAGTCGAAATATATCTCGACCAAAAAGAATTTGAACCCCGAAACACACAATGCAATAAAACCGAAGGCAGTCATTTATTGCCGGGTATCTGATCCCTCCCAGGTAACGGAGGGTAATTCACTTGTAACCCAAGAGAAGCTATGTAGGGAGTATGCCTTCAAACAGGGCTACGAAATAGCTTCAGCTTTTATTGAAAAAGGAAAGAGTGCAAAGACGAAAGACAGAAAAGAGTTGAATGAACTTCTCGCATACTGTTCAAACAGGAATAATAATATCTCTTTTGTTGTAGTGTATAAAATTGACCGTTTTGCACGAAATATTGATGACTATAGCTATCTGCGAATAAGGCTAAAAAGATATGGAATATTATTAAAATCGACGACCGAATTTTTTGGTGATAACCCTGCCGGAAAATTCATGGAAAACATTATTGCAAATGTCGCACAATTTGATAATGATGTTCGAACCGAGCGGGCAGTTAATGGCAGTAGAGAAGCAATGAGGGAAGGAAGATATGCATGGAGTGCACCGTGGGGATATATGCATACAAGAATAGCCGGAAAAGGAACTATAGAACCAAATCAAAATGCTCCGATAGTCCGACAAATCTTTGAAGAGGTTGCAAAAAATGAATATCCTGTTGAAGAAATACGTAAGAGGATGCTTCATTCAGGATTTACGAACCTAAAAGGAAAACCTATTTCACGATCACAATTTTATCGGCTACTTAAAAATGAAGTATATGCAGGTTGGATCATTAAATTCGGGGAGAGGAATAAAGGACTGTTTCAACCTATTGTTCCAGAAACATTATTTGAACAAGTGCAACTTGTCCTTAAACACCGTACACGAAAAAATTACTCCTATCAAACGAAGCATCCTGACTTTCCACTACGAAGGTTTGTTTCGCATCCCAATGGTTTAAAACTGACAGGTGCTTGGAGCCAGGGCAAAATCAAGAAATACCCATATTATCGTTATATAGCTAAGATGATGAATTTTCCGAAAGAAGCCCTTGAAGCTCAATTTAAATCGTTTATGGATCATTACAGCCTCAATGAGAGCCATTTTGAGGCATTGAAGAAGAAACTGAGAGATACTCTTTCCAAAGGTGTAAAATATCGTTTAAAGGATCGTGAAAAAGTGCAACTTCAAGTGAGGCAATTAAAAGAAAAACAAAGCCTGCTCATTGAAAAAAATATCGAGGGAATTATCAGTAATGAGATACTACGAGATCAGTTAGATAGAATAGATAAGGAATTACTTAATCTAAACTCAAGGCTTTACATTGAACCACAGTATGATGTTAATTATGAAGAGCTTGTTGAGAATGCAAAAGAACTGCTTACCAATCCAAGCAAGGTTTGGGAAAGGGCAAACAATGAAAATAAACTCCGTTTACAGGTGTTCGAATTCCCACAAGGGGTCATGTATGATGGCTCAATATTTCGAACACCGGAAATATGTAGACTTTTCAAGGTAAAAGATATTTTTTTACATGAAAAGTCGCATAGGGCGGGCGTTAAGAAAAAAGTTTTCAAAAACATACCAGATATAGCAATTTTACCCTCCATAAATGGGGATAAAGTAACTCTTCCTAACAAGGATAATCCTACCACAAAGAAATACTGGGAAGAAATCGGAAAGCAACTAATTGAAGTCAATGAAATCCTAAAAGAAAAACCACTATAAATAGCAAATTTACCCTCCTTACAGGGTTCTTATTAATCATCTACTATTTGCTATATATGAAAATTAAAAACAAAATTCAAGAATATCGACTCAGGAAAAGACTCACCTTAAAAGATGCAGCAAAACTATTACACTTAGATTGTGCTGATCGCCTTTCAAAATGGGAACACGGACACAAGTATCCAAGTGTACCTAATTTGTTTCGACTGTGTGCTGCATATGATGCCTCAACGGCAGAACTATATCCGATACAATCGGCTGAACCATTTTCTTCTCATCAAGACATATCTCAACAAGAATGTTTGCTAACTCATCAAGAAGCCGGTTTTCTTCCTCGGTGATTTTACGAGGACGACCCGCATTTCCTTTGCCGGTTTCCCATATCTCAAGTGGTGTTTTCTTTCTGCGTGTTGCCATGGCACGATTAAAGCACAAATACTTTTATTGTCAAACTGTGGTATCGGTTTCTTCAACAACTTGAGCGAGGTGGACTTCCTCAACTTCAATAGCAGCCTGTAAATTATTAAATTTAATTTGTTTTAAAATATCAATTATAGATTTTGGTATCTGCTCAACATCAGTTATATAAGTTTGAATGATTTGCGCAGAATCTCTTTTGGATGGCAAATAAACAGTTTGCGCTGATTTTTGGGCAACTAGAGAGCCTAATTTTTTATGAAATTTAGTTGCACCAACTTTTGGATTTAACTGACCTCTAATATTTTCTAATTCTTCATTGGTAATTTCTAAACCACATTTTTCTTGAACTAAACGTATCCATATTTCATTAGGGAAAATATCTTCAATATCACAAACACCAAGTAAATACACATTCTCGCCCGTTTCTTCGGTATCAGTATCAAAAATATAGTGAACGGTGCTTTCTATTTTTTTAAAATCACCCAAAATATTTTTTAGAACTTCTTTGTTGTGCTTATAATTACCAGATCCATTTAAAGGAATTAATTTTATCGCATCCTCCTCTAAAGATTTTCCTGAATATAGTTTATAGAAATGAGGAAAGAGAATAATATCCGTTTCACCTTCAACGGCTAAAAATAGATCGAAAAATAAAATATCGCTATTTCGAACTCCAAGAATATCATGCACATCATCTATTGTAGTGCACTTAAGAATTTCAGAATACTTTTCTTCCAATTTTATTTTATATATTTCATTCAAACGCAACCTATCAATAAAAATAGTAGAGTGGGTTCCTAAAATAATTTGATAATTTCCTTTGGATAACCCTGCTAAAATGGCAAACAGATCTCGCTGAGCAGTCGGATAAAGATGTGATTCAGGCTCATCAAAACACCATATAAATTGCTTATGAGATGTTTCTGTTTCTTCAAAATTTCGTGTATTTGCCCATTTTAAAAAAGCAAATAATATTTGTCTTTTCACTCCCTCACCTTGAGAATCAAGACGTATATCGCCATCTGAGGTGGTTTTATTAATAATAATATCAGAAACTTTTTCCGCAACAGTAAATGTTACTTTCGCCTTTATAGCGCTGATATTACTTAAACCTCGGGTTAGTTCCTTTGTCATAGACTCGAATTCTTTGTTTACCTCTTCGGTAGCATTTTTGCTAACATCGGCAGCTTGATCAGCTAAAGCTTTTTTGGAATCCTCAATGTGTTTTTTCATCACGTCATTAGCCAAATTTTCAATATCAGCTAATGAGGTGTTCCAGTCAATATATCTATATACAGGAAACTGTGGTAGGTCTGCTTTAATAAAACTCGGATATTCACTCCAAACTGGCTTCAATGTTGTTTTGCTATAAATTCCCCTAATTACTTCAAGGTTACCAAATCGACCCTTGCTATTGTCATTTCTTATATCTTCATCAGTAACACCTAATTCTTTCCGAGCTTGAGTAAGTTCGGCTGCTTTTTTATTCCACAATGAAAGTGGTTTTTCAGCATCATTCGTATATAGAAAATATTTACCCAATGAGTCACCTGATTCATAGAACTTTAATAGGTAGATTTTCTTGTTGGCAAAACTCTCCAGAGACCATCGCAACTGTTCTGATAGAGATTCTTTAAACTCATTAGTATATTCTTCATCTTCAATAATGAACTCACCCAATATTGCTGTCCCATTAATTTGATCCGAAAACGGAAGGAGGTCCAACTTATTAAATATTTCTGCACACTTTTCTGAACCAAGCAGAGTATTTGATATGTCCGAGGTTGCTCTTGTATCTCCAGAAATATTAAAAGCAGTCTTAGGATCAAGGAGGAGACCTATTGATTTTAAAATAGCTGATTTACCCGAATCATTTATACCGATTATAGTAGTTGGATCGTCCTTAAAAAAGTCTAAAGAAATGCCCTGACAGCTTTTATAATTAAAAATTGAAAGTGTGTTGAGATACATAGGTATAGAAGATTTTTCGAAATATAAGAGTTTCTTTAAAATTGTTCAACTAATCGGTATTTAAATACCTTAAACAATATTTATTGTGCACTTTGTCAAGATCAATTGTCAATAAATGCATAAAATTTAAAAAAAATTAAATACAATGTATTTTATCACAGGGCGGGGTTTATAGATAAGCTATGAAATTTCACCCAAATGTAGCAAATTTGCCATCCATAGTTGAGAGTAAACATCCACTTAGAGGCAAGTATATAGTAAAAAAGTAATAGAATGGATTAGCCGGAGGCTAAATTGAGATTAATTCCATTTTATCAGACAATGTTAACAATTAACAAATATCACGAGTTTTAAACCCAAATGTTATAATCAAGTTTATGAACGAATATGACTTTCGCAGCTTAAATGATAAAGAATTTGAAGCCCTTTCTAGGGATCTTTTACAATGTGAACTCAAAATAACTCTTGAAAGCTTTAAGGCAGGAAAAGATAAAGGTATAGACCTTAGATTTTGCAATTCAGTGGACGGTAAAAAAATCATTGTGCAGGCAAAGCATTGGAGCCGAAGTGGATGGAGCATGCTATATAATCATCTAGAAAAATCAGAGCTTAAAAAGGTTAAATTATTGAATCCCGATAGATACTTATTGGTCACAAGCGTTGAGTTGAGTCCACAGAATAAAGAGGATTTGGTAAAATTGTTTTCCCCGTTCATAAAAAACACATCTGATATCTTAGGAAAAGAAGATTTAAATAATCTACTTG
Organism: Bacteroidota bacterium; assembly: GCA_043727235.1. Taxonomy (GTDB): domain Bacteria; phylum Bacteroidota; class Bacteroidia; order Chitinophagales; family BACL12; genus UBA7236. The sequence continues at coordinate 18,859 of JAYSYX010000278.1, read as the reverse complement.
GGAAATTTAAAGCAATAGAAGAAAAACATTACAAGCTTTGGTTGTCGAGCACAACAATCTTGAAAAAGATTATCACAAACGGGGTCCAAGGAAGATCTGAATTCATTGCAAAAACAATAAACAGGAACATCCGAATATATGTATCTGGTGACAAACATCAAAAAGCATTGACTATCTTAAATAAGGAGAGATTCTTAATAATTATTGGGGAGCCCGGTATTGGTAAAACCTCCCTTGCTAGAATGATAGTTTACGAACTACTCGGAAATGACTACCAACTAGTCGTGATTGAAGATATAAAAGATGCAGAGTCTTTATGGCAACCAGACACTAAGCAAATTTTTTATTTTGACGATTTTCTTGGATCTAATTATTTAGAATTAGCAAGTTCAAAAAATAGCGACTCAAACCTTATCAATTTCATCAAGCGGGTAAAAGATGATCCCACAAAAAGATTAATATTAACCTGTAGAACAACAATCTTAAACCAAGCTGTAGACAAACTTTCCAAGCTCCAAGATCCCTTGGTAGACATTGCAAGACATGAAGTAAAAGTGCAGGATTATAATAAGTTTGATAAGGCACTTATTTTGTATAACCATCTTTATTTCAATGAATTATCCGAAGAATATTATGAAAAAATAACTGAAAACAAAAATTATTTAAAGATAATCACCCACAAAAATTTCAACCCCCGAATAATTGAATTTATAACAGACCCACTGAGACTTCGCTCCGTGGACTTAGATAAGTATCTTGAGTTCATATTCAATAATTTGGAACAACCTCATTTGATATGGAAACATCCTTACGAACATCAAATTGATGATTACTCTCGCTTTTTATTGACTACTTTGTTCAGCTTGGATAAGCCGAGGGAAAACATACTTCAAAAGGCTTTCGAAGCAAGAATGAACTACGAAATAGAAAATGGCAATTTCCTTAGAATTAACAATTGCTTCTCAACAAAAGTAAGAGAATTGTTGGGAGGTTTTATTTCTGCATCTCGAAATGAAGTTTTTGCCGAATACAATTTCTTTAATCCCTCAATAGCAGACTTCTTGATTGACTATTTAAATAGAAATCCATCCGAGAAATGGAGAATACTAGATTCAGCGGTCTTTATTGAACAATACACTTGGCGATTCAAAAGAAGCACATTCCAAACTTCTATAAACTTTACACACGATGAATTAATGCGTTTATATAAATCGGTTCTTAAAAATGAATCCGAGCTAGAACTTTTAGCGACTGGTTCAAAAGAGTTTGGTTTGCTGAATTTTTACTATTCTTTTTTTGACCTAGATCTCATTAAAGATGATGTTGCAAGACACTTTAATGCAATTGATTGGTATAAAATATCATCAACACAAACAATAGATCTTGTTTATTTAATGGAAGAATTATCTATACATAATTGGTCAAAGGAAGTTGTATCTAATAAATGGAATCAAGTTGTGGAATGCTTGTTTCGTAATGCAGAAGAGGAGAAAGATTTTATTCAGATAAAAGATTTTTTTGATTCTTATGGTAAAGATTACAATCTATTTTTGGAAGAACCTGGCAACAAGGACTTGGTTACTCGTCACCTTGAAAGATATTGGAAGTCGAAGATTGAGGATATCGAATTGAATAATGAATATGTAACTAGCTATACATCCGAGCAAAAATTAAAAGTGTACTTAGATGAACTATACGTAGACGGCATTTCTTTTAATGAGAACTTCGGTATTATAACAAATATCCTAGATAGAATAAATGACATAGATGCAACAGAAATAGCGGAGTCAAATAAACAAAAAGCGGAAGAAGAAGATTATGTGAATGATATTCAAGAAGAAGAGTGGAAATTTAGTCGGCACGAAGAAAAAGAATTAAATGAAAAGATAATTGATTTGTTCGAGTCTAAATAAGTAACCGAGAAAATAAGGTTGTTACCTTTGCAATAAAATCGGTGAGATATCCAGTTTATCTGTTCATTTGATTTTTTTCATCTTGTTAAAATTAAGTAGCATTTCTATTTTCTAACTTCCCCAATTTTAAGTGGAGCATGTGAAAGAATTAGAGCTTTGGAAAGCAAAAAACTTGAACAATTATAACAAATAGCCTATGAATGAAATTCCCAATAAAAACCTCCAATGAAAGATTTAACTTTCAAGGAGGTTAGTAAACTAAACTTTCTGATTACCTATTCGTTAGATAGGCCGCCACAAATATAAATAGACAGATACAAATTGTTATTGTAATTGCCCATGTTTGGCGTTCAGAAAGTTCCAACTTCACACCATAACCGGCGGGAAACTGAATTGTCAAATTTGACATAAACACAAAAATAATGAAAATGTAATAACTAACTAAATCTATTCTGTGGTGGGAATAGTTCGAAATTTATTGCTTAAATTAAAATACTTGGGAACTCTTCACTAATTAATTCTTCGACAGTTTTATGTTCAACTTGGGTCTTTAGCTTCTCTAAAATAACTAATGTCTCTCTATACTCCATAGCTTCCGGAAGCTTTGAAAACTCTGCCCCAAGGCCAATTTCCTTTGTTTTTTGTTCAATTTCATCAAGAGATACATTAAAAAATTCCTTTCTGTAATTGAGCATATTTACCTTTCTATTTGAAAATGCTTTATGTAATTCATATTCTAGAGTCGGCGCTTCATCGGAGTAAATCATTGCATGAATATCAAAATGAAAAGGCACAGATGCATCGCCTAATTCTCTAATCCTATCCACCGGCTCAAGTCTTCTGGTCATTCCAATCTTATATACATTTTCTCCAAAGGATCCGATATTTGAAATTATATAAACATGCCCTCTTTTCGTTTGCTGTGCCATTGAAATAGCACGTTCCTTCCTCTCATGGGCTTCGCTTAATTCTTGCTCCAAAAGCGATATTTGAGTTTGAAGTTTGTTATACTTTTCTCCTGATGCAACTTCAATTTCTTTTCTTGCTTTATCAAGTGCTTTTTGATAGGTTGCTTCTTCTCTTTCGGCTTCTCGTTGTGCTTGTTCAAATTCTCGTTTTGCTTTCTCCTCCTCTCTTAATTCTTCTTGGATTGCACGAATTTTTTCTTTTTCTTGTTGACGTTTTAATTGGTATTCATATTCGAGTAGTAATTCGCTCAATTTTAAATTAAGGTAATCGCGATTTAAATACACATGAAATCCTTGCCCCAAATTATTAATAGCGTCAAATAATTTCTGCATCCTTTCTCGTATTTGATTAACATTATTCCATTTGACTTTGGAAATTAAAGCATCAGACTCTCCATTAAAAGCACGTAACATTAATTTCTTATATACTTTTACTAAAGCTCTACCTTTAGATTCGCTACCTTGTATAGCCCAATTTGTATTGCAGATTGCAGCTGAATCATTGGTAATCATATCCTTTTGTAAACGAATGATTCGATTTTGTTCTTCGCGATAATCATCTGATTTTTCAAAATTATAAATCGGCTCATATATTCCATATTCAATTATATCCAGTTTATTTTCAAATACGGAAACTTCTTTTCGCAGGTTTGTATAAGTAAGTAATGCGTTTTGATAGTTTTCATTCAAGAGTTTGAACTCAGTTTCTAGTTTATTTAAATTAATGCTATTAGTCTCGATTAGTTTCTCCAAGTGGTCTTTCTGAATCTCCACTTCTTTTTCAATGTCTACTATTGGTTTGTATTTTTCCAATTGTGTTTTTAAATTCTTGATTTCCTCGAATTCTTTTTTCTTTAAAAAGTCAAACAGTCCCATGTGTGTAATTTTAAGGTGTAGTTTTTATAAAATTAAATGTGTAAATTTTGATTTATTAAAACGAGAGTTTTTAATGTGCATTTCAATATAAAAAACATGCTAAGGTACTGTTTTTTTGATTTCCTAAATAGCCTATTGGTGAAGCAGTAAGTTTTCCACAGAATTTGCTATAAACAGCAATTTTACCCTCCTTACGCCTCTTTTCTCATCTTGCTATTTTATATCTCATGGGACATACAGGTCGATATTTTCCAAACAATCTTAAAAAATTTAGGCGGATGAATGGATACAAGCAGGAATTTGTAATGGATTATTTAGGATTAAAAAGCACGAATAGAATCTCTCGTTGGGAGAAAGGCTTAGCTATGCCGAGTGCTATTAATCTTTTCAAATTAAGTGTCCTCTACAACACTCTTGTCGATCAATTATATAGCGAGCATATTTATGAAATCAAGCGCAATATGAAAGACAAACAAAAACTGCTTGTTTCCGGACATCTAAAGAAAAACCACAAAAACTGATAAAATAAAATGAATTGGATATTGCTTTAGACACATTTAGTAAATGGTTTTTAGTTATTACAAATTTAGAAATTTTGCACCTGTGGAAAACCTCTGAATAACTACACAAAAAATACATCGTCGTTTACCGTTTCGGTTTATTTATATAAAATAAATAAGCACGTACGAGTAATTAGTTATCCATAGAAAATTATAATTAAGAAATAGTTATTTGAAAATGATAAATCACAAATTAGCATATGAATTGGCATCTACTCTAAACGACACCGATTCCCTAAAAGCATACGAAGAATTCACTGACCGATATGCAGAAGATTTTCTCCGGAAAATACTGGCAAAGGTCATGTCAATTCCGGACAGGAAAATAAAAAAAACGCGCGGAGCATTATTCACTTACTTAGTTAATCAAAATGGTAGGCGGCACCATTCTGGGGATTAGCCCAGGTACAAAATATGTTGGTGTTGCAATTCTTCGGAATGGCGATTTGTATGATTGGAAAATGAAGTCATACAAAGGTGCTTGGTCGGATGAAAAACTCCAGAAAGCGCTTTCATATATCGAGAAACTTGTTATTACACATGCCATACATCGCATTGCGTGCAAAGTACCTCACAATTCACGATCCTCAAATGGAGTGAATCAAATGATTGAAAAAATCAAAGAGATTGCACTTGAATACAAAATCAAATTTGATGTGTATTCTATCGAAGACCTAAAGAACATGTTTAAAATGCACTTTGAAAACCGGTATATCTTAGCTGAGCATGTTGCAAGACGGTTCCCGGAACTTACCGATATATTTCTCCGGGAGCGAAAGAATAAACATAAATATCATATCAGGTTATTTGAGGCAATTGCAGTAGGTATACACTGTCATATAAACACCAAATGAATAACATATCCAATGAAGCGGTAAAGGCGGTCTGTAAGGCCGTCTTTTGCGTTTTTAGAGGTTATAGCATATATTATGCGGACAAGCAGACCAATCGGAGTTTTAGTGCCTATAAAGCCCATTTTATCCTGTCTGACGAGACTTTATTATATTAGCCTTTAAATACCTATAATTTAATCAATATGGAAGAAATCAAGGAAGCCGAAGTGCAAAAGTATTTAACCAATTACCTGCCTCAATATCAATTAATTAAAAATGCCAGGTATGAGCAGGGGTGTCTAAAGGCGGAGCTAATTCCTTTTATTTATCCGTTTACTAATGATGACTCTGATTATGTTAATGCAACGCAACTACATTTATATCTTTCTCAATTAACATATGTCCTTGTTGCAAAGTGTATTGTTGATCCAAACTTTACAATGTTTTCTAAACTTGTAAAAATTGAAACCTATATGGAGAAAATGGTTGAAAGGCGGTTATTTTTTGCAAGCATTGAGCAAAAGATGAAGCGGGTTATTTACAAAAAGAATTTACCAATAAATGCTGAAATGAAAATTAATGGTGTTAGATTAGTAAAAGGTACAGGATTTTGTGAGGTTGAGTTTAATCTTGGGAATAAGGCTTGTTTTGGAACTATATTACTTAGCATGCCTTTTTCTAATTTAACTCAGAAAAAATAATCCATTTAAATAATCACTACCACTTTTATATAAATACTAGCACCGTAAATGGAAATAAGTCTTTAAAACACTTAAGTATATGGAAAATTTTAAGCACTATTCAATTAATGAAGTTGCTATTAGTGATCAGAAGATTATTTTTTATGATTTTGGAAACATCGGATCTTTGGGTAGTGTATATATTCAGGGGCAACTTCATTCAAATGAAGTTAATACTTTTACTGTTTTATATCGATTGATAGAAAAATTAATTAAATACCCGCCACCCGTTCCAGTAAGAGTTGTTCCTACTTGTAATCCAGTGGGATGGCACTACCATTTACATGGTAATGATGGTCGTGTATCCGTTACAAGAAAGTTAGATTGGAATAGAATTTTTCATGACATACCTATTATGGATGGGACAGTTGAAAAAGAGCTTGCGGCAATTCTTTGGGACCTGTCAAAAGATTTTGGGATAGTAATTGATATACATACTCCAGATTTTGGCTATCCTCACGTCTACACTAATGATATTAGAAGCAGACTCATAAATTTTGAAGACCTACCATATGCTATTGCAAACAAATCTACAGATGGATCATTCCAGGAATTACATTTCAAAGAAAAAAATATTCCCACTTTCACGTTAGAGTTACCAAGTCATAGCGTATGGGATATTTATCAACTAGAATATTGGGCAGAACGAATTTTTCAAGAATTACAAACGTATGATGAACATACTTTATATTCAAAGCCTAATACTCCTAAAAGTTTTGGAGAAATGGTTAACCTGTCATCAAAAATATCGGGTATACCAATATTACTTGTGGAGCCTAATAAAATTTCACCGAAAAATACCGCCATTATTCAAGTAATTGGAATAGGTGGTCAAAAAGAAATAATTTCATTTGAAAATAAATGTATTCCATTATGTTTTAGAAGAAGAGGATTAATACAGTCCGGTCGAATGATTTGCAAAGTTTTGTCTCTGCAATAATGATGAAAAATTGATGAAAATAAAATTGGACTAATTTAATACTTCAACACCCCTTTTAATCTGAGTGGCAATTGCTTTTAGATAATATGGTAACAAATCTTGATACAAATGACACCAAGGCGATGGGGCATTTGCTGTGCCTAAAGCAATCCTTGTATGTTCAGGACATCCGCCTGCACAACTAAATTTCCAATAACACTTTGAACAATCTTCGGATTTCGTTTCAGGGAAGGTCAAGTATTTATTATCTTCAGACTGCCTTATTTTGTCAAATATTTCGGTTAAACTTTCACTACTAATATTGCCAAATGATTTATCCATACGCATTTGACAACTAGAAACTTTGCCTTCCTGATCAATTGACATAGTGCTTTTACATGTTCCGCATACAGACTTCTTCTGAACTGTTAAATTCCATTCAGCAAACCTCGCAAACCTTTCTATTGGCATAGAAGTTGGAAGGTTATTCCCAACCCATTCATAAATTTTAATCAATTCAGTTAGAATTTCAGTTTCAAGATTTGGCTTCAAGTGAGAATTCTTATCTCGTACCGGACTCAATCTAAATCCTATTTGCTTCGTAACACAATACTCTACTAATTTAAATAAATGTTTATAATTTTTTTCCGTTATTGTGCATAAAATATACGGCTTAGTTCCTTGTGCAAGTAGCTTAGTAATATTTTGGTCTATCATCAACCAACTTCCTTCTTTTTTTGAATGTTCATCCCCATTTTCCATTCTACTTCTAGGAATAGTAAATCTAACCTGATTATGCCTCTCCTCGTCACCATCCACAGAAACTGAAACGCCAAATTTATATTTACTAAATGTTTTAAAAATGTTATCGTCAATAAACACACCGTTGGTTAAAATTCTAAATCCAATTACAATTCCAAATTTTTCCGATAATATCAGGGCTTGTTCACAAGTTTCGTTTATTCTCTTTAAGTTTAAAGTTGGCTCTCCGCCTGCAAATTTTATTTGTAGATGAGTAAATTCATTTTCAACGCAAAAAACAAATAGTTTTTCTGTAGCAGCTTCAGCGGTTTCTGAGGACATGAAATGACTATCCATTGATGCTAAATCAACTGCCTTCATCAATTTAGGTATATAACAGTAACTGCAGGATAAATTACAAGCATTGGAAATATGAAACCAAACAGTTAGTGCCTTTGGTTTTTTCTTTCTTTCAGAAGGATTTTCATTTGGAGAATAAGCCAAGCCATGCTTAACAAACATTGAATGATTAGGGTTCTTTACCAAATCAACTGTAGGTAGACTGCCTTCGCTTGCAAGTAAGTCTTTGTAGATTTGAAATGTTTTTTTAGGCAGATATTTAACTCCGAAAGGATTTTGAGCATTAAAAGCAAATCCAGATCCATCCTCAAAACTCTCTATATAGATTGGCCTTGAAGTGCTAGAACTCTTTGGGTAGATAGACTTTGGAATGTTAACGAACATACAATTGCAGTAATTTAATCGCAATCCTGGCAATCCTGATCGCATAATTCACCATAATCTTCAATTTCCTTTGCTGTAAATGAATGGAGCGGCATGTTCCCAGCTATATCTAACATTTCCTCAACTCCATAAACCACCTCGGTTGTTAAATCATTAAGAAGTGAGGGTGATTCCAAATTGTTTGTTTTTGATATTGTCAATTCTTGATTCATAGCAGTGGATTTTAGGTTAAAAACTAGTTTTAGATTTCAAATATATGGAGTATATTTAATATGAGCAAGTTTTCTGAAAAATTATTTTTGGCTTCCCTCTTTTATCTAAATAAGTCCCAACTTGCCTAAACCCAACTTTCAAATTAAGCGCAATCATATTTTTCCATTTAAATGACGAATGAGTTTCAATAAATTTGTACTGCTTTTCGAGGCACCACTGAAATTGCAATCGCATTAATTCAGAAGCTATTCCATTATTTCTATGCTCCTGTCGAACTCCGCCTAGCCAACTAAAAAACACGTTGGCGTTTAAAGTGTATCCAAATTTAAATCCTAATAAATTATTTGTATTTGAAACAGCAATAATTAATAAAGTAGGTTTATAGTTTTCAAATTTCATTTTAAATTCTTTCATATCAAAATAGTCAAAGATAGCCCAACAAATTTCTTGAATTTGAACAATCTGGTCTTCGGTTATTTCTTCAATAATCTTGAATTTAATTTCTTTCATGTCTATAAGATTAATTAAAGATATACAATTTCCTTTACAGAATAAAATTTTAGTGAAGAATTAAATGTGAAAGTAAATCTTGTACAACTACATTTATATTTTTGGAATCCGTCCAGCTCCGTTTAACTATTTTTCTCAAGTTTTTATGTTGCTTGTATCCCAAGTCAACGCTATTGCCCATTAAATCCCTGAATTCTAAGTTTAAAATTTCAGTTAATGACTCCTTTATATCATTGTAATTAACCTTAAAAATTGGATTCAGTTTTATCCTATTCTCAAACGCACTCCGAGTATAAAAATGGAAAAGTTCATGCATAATAATTTTATTTGTGTATTTTGCATAAATGGGTATGAAAAAATATTTACCATGTAAATTGTAGCTGCATCGATTGTTTGTTGTTAAATATATGGTAATATTTTCATCGATTTTAGCTTTAAAAATATTTTCCGCTCTTTTAAAAAACTCCTTGGAAATAACTTCCCATTTTTGTCGCATCTTTAATATGCTAATTGAGATTTGAATTGATTCGTTTTGTAAATACCCATGTATAAATAATTTAACATCATGAGGATTATAAGTATTACCGATTTGTTGAGTATATAATTTGTGAAACTCGGTAAGGGTTGAATTATTTTTAGAGCTAAGTGAATTAATAAAATTTTCTACATCTTTATCAATGTCATAGCAAAAATTAATATCCATATAAGGATATTACCATTTAATTGACCTTTCGAGAAGCGTGTTTATTTTTTAGGAAAGGATCAAATAACTTATCCCCAAAATTTGCTATTTATAGCAAATTTACCCTCCTTACCCATATATCGGTAATTGCATAGACTTAGGAAAGAAATATTCTTTCACAATTAAATCTAAGTCGTATGACAACTCAATCGAGTCAATCAAACATCAAAACTGACGTATTTAGCATCGTCAACAACCGCATCATTGAACAACTAGAAAAAGGCACTGTTCCGTGGCGACAGCCGTGGAGTGAAGCCGGACCTCCCAGAAATCTCATCTCAGGTCGTCCATATCGTGGACTTAACGTATTGCTGCTTGCCTCCCTCGGTTATCCCTACAACCTCTTCCTCACCCTCAAACAAATCAATGAATTAGGCGGAAGGGTTCGACAAGGTGAGCATGCTTGTCCTGTAGTCTTCTGGTCTCAAAAGGAGGGAGAAGCTGATGAAAAAGGAGAAAAGGAAATAAAGCGGATTCTCCGGTATTATTCTGTTTTCAATTTAGATCAATGTATCAATATTCCGGAGAATAAAATCCCTGATATTCGTTGGAATGATGAACAACCGATCGAAACCTGTGAGCAGGTGGTAAATAACATGCCACAGAAACCAAAAATCCAGACCAAGGTGCAAGGAGCATTCTACAACCCAACTCTGGACATCATAAACATGCCCAAAAGGACATCATTTGTTAGTAGCGAAAGCTATTACACAACCCTCTTTCATGAATTGGTGCATTCCACAGGTCATGAAAAGAGATTAGCTCGTGAAGCTGTTATGAAGGTTGAAAAGTATGGTTCAGAACCTTATTCAGAGGAGGAATTAGTTGCACAGATCGGAGCTTGTTTTCTTTCAGCTCATACTAGTTGTTCTATGAAGCATTTTGAAAATGATGCTGCATATATTGCTGGTTGGTTGAAGAAACTTAATGATGACAAACGATTTATTCTTTTTGCGAGTGCTAAAGCACAAAGAGCGGTGGACTATATCCTCAAGGTTCAGTTCTCACCTATTCCCGAAGATGCGGAAACAGAAAACGCGCAAACTGAGCAGTGAAGAAATTAGGTTGTTGTTTTAAAAGGAAGAACACATATCCCTTTATTGTGTTCTAAAGTAAAAGCCTGTTGCCATTATTGGTGCAGGCTTTTTTTATTTAAAAGCAATTCATAAGAGTCTATAATAAAATGCTTAAATTCACATTAAATTATTAATTTGTTATATAAAGGATATAAATGCATTCAATGAAAAACTCTGATATTGAAATCAATTGGCTACTTGTATTGTTACCTTTTTTGTTCGCGCTCTTTTTATTTGCCTTGACTCGATTTGTAGATTTCCTAAAATCCCAATATAGAATAAAAAACGAGGTAATAAGAAACCAATTATACTTTTCTATATGGATAGGGTTTATCGAACCTCAAATCCAGAAACAAAATGAACGGTTAAGAATATTAGTTGAGCAAGTACAAAATGACACCTTTGAAAACCTTATACAGATTAATCTACACATTGATAAGTTAAAAGAAGTCTCAAGCAAAGAAAGGTTGAACGCATTTTATACAAACAGAAAAGGAAACAAAGAAGATAAAATAAAATCATATTATGCATTGGAGCATTTAACAGACTACTTGCAAGGGAAACAAAAACATTTAGAACATGTATTTGAGATTAATAAGAAAGCATTATTTGAAATTTCAGATCAGTGGAATGTCGAAATGCACCGGTTTAATGATTTGATCGGACGACTCATCATGGAGAATCATAAAGAAGTAGCACCAAATGTATTAATCAATCAATTGATAAATGTCGTTTCAGATAATAAATTTAATACTTCAACAAAGATACCCAATCTTATTGAAGGTCTAATTCGACCCACAACTGAGATCGTGAGTAAATTCTATGAAACGATACCAAAAGATGAGTTATTTTATTCGCTTGGGGAGACAGTCCGTAAACTCTATTTATGTTCACACAAATATTTAAGTTTTAAAACGACTGCAATAAGTAATTTTTCGACGTTATCTGATGAGTTAACTACGGCAATGGAGAAATTGAAACAAGCAGCAAGCAAGGCTAATGGGTACGAACTCAAGCCTGTATTTTTATTGAAATGAGACTAGTATTTACAACTTAACTCACGGAGAGAAGGTCATTTGTCTAATACATTTTTATTATTTTTACAATTAAAATTTTAGTATGTCTTGGTATAGCGCACTTTTGACAAGTGAACAGTCTTCGAATCTTCAAAATAAATTTAGAATGCTTTTTTGGAATATCCCAAGACCTCAAACAGCCTTTATGTATGAGAGTGCTGACCCTACAATAGTTCAAAAACACGGTGTAAAGGAAATATATTATGCAGTATTTTTTACTCCGAGTTGTGCTACCTATATGCCAGAATTAATATCAGAATTTGGACTTAAAGAATGTGAAACTCCCAAAAGAGAAGACGTTATTGGTTTGTGCACTGTCCAAGATTTTGAGGAGTTGGTCTGGAAATAATAATTCAAGGTTACGGTAATTGCAAAACCATTTATTTTTTCATATCAAGCATTTCTTTCAACAATCGAATTTGCTCATCTTTTGCTTCAAGTAATTGCTTATACATTGTTTCTACCCGTTCACTGTTGTCATACACAATTCCATTTCCATTCTGGAAATTATGGACATTGTTGTAAGTAAGTTTAGCTTCTGTGGGAATAAGTTCTAAAATATCAGTTTTGAAAATTTCAGCAAGTTTTACAAGCACCTCACCTTTGATCTGAATCTCGTTATTTTCAAGTTTGCTGTATGCTTTTTGTGACAAACCTAGCTCTGATGCTACATAGTCTTGGCTATAACCAACTTTTTCCCTTACAGATTTAATCCGTTCACCGAAATTCCAAATCACGCTATTTTTCATGTGGTAAATATAAAAAGTTCTAAGAATAGTTCTAAAAACGGTTCTAAATTAGAACTTTTTTGGTTCTAAGTTAGAACTTTTTAGTAGTACACTTTTACATACCTCCACATAGCTTAGCCCCTTCATTCTTTTCACACAAAAAACAATCACATATTTATGAAAAAACAACTTGTAATTCTAATGGTGCTCATTTGTCCATTACAAATGATACACGCACAAACTATTGAACCTTGTAATGGAAACACCTCAAAAGGAATTCTTGATGCTGATGATGCACTGTATTTCAACCTGCAAGGACTTAACCTTAATTCATATGATTGGTCTAATTCTGATATTAACTGTCACATTAACATGATGTTAGAAAACCATCATTCCGCGATGATAAATTCAACATGGGGGTGGGTAGTGGGTAGTTTAGGGTTAGGTGGATTAGCAGCAGCTATTCCACTCAGCTATTTTTCAGATGGATTGGCTCCTTTGTATCTCGTTTCTGTTGGAGGGATAGCCGGTGGAGTTTACATGTTTGTAAAATCATCAAAACAGAAGAAACTAAGAAACTATCATATGAATGCGGTATCTACATATTACAGGGAAAATAAATTGAATTAGATTCCAAAGTGTCTATTATTTAGGATTCACTATAAATAGTGAATTTAAGCATAATTACAAAAATATAACACAAAATATTTGGTTTCGATTAAAAGCAGTTCTAATTTTCATAAATGTTCTGAAAACTTATTGATTTCACGATTAAATCTATTAGTTATGAAAAATCTATTTACCCTCTCTGTGATTTTTACTTTGTTATTATTATCCACTCCATTATTTTCTCAAAATTTTCTTGTACAGGAATGGATGCATACAACCGGCATACCCGATACGATTGATTGGAGTGCGGCTACTACAGATGGTTCAGGTAATATCTATGTAACCACAAACACTTTAGTGGATGGTGAAAAAGCAAATATTCTTACTACAAAATATAATAGTAGTGGAGTTGTGCAATGGGAAGTATCTTATAACAGTACTGGAGATGATAATGATTATGGTACGGCAATTTGTGTTGACGGAAGCGGTAATGTATATGTTGCGGCATCCTCATATATCAGTGGGAATAATTATGATTACCGCACAATTAAATACAATAGTTCCGGAACGCTTCAATGGAATGTAACTTATAATGGTCCCGGAAATTTTTACGATGTACCTACAGGAATTATTGTTGATGGCTCAGGGAATGTTTATGTAACAGGAGGCAGTTATGGAAGCTCTACCTTGAGCGATTTTTGTACCATTAAATATAATTCATCGGGTACAAGCCAATGGACTTCCCGATATAATTACGCGAGCGATCAGGATATTGCAGCGATCATTAAATTCAGCCCTTCAGGACGTGTAATAGTTGCGGGTGGAAGTGCGAATGCACCCGCAAGTTGGGATTTCGCTTCCATTAAATACAATCAAAGTACCGGTGCACAATTAGCGGAAAATAGAAATTCCGCATCTGGAGCAGGTTTTGATGAAGTGTATGCAGCTGAAACAGATGCGAGTGGTAATATTTATTTAGTGGGTCGTGCTGCGGTGAATGATGAAGGATATAATATGCGAACAATTAAAATTGATACTTCTATATCGGTTGTATGGGCAAGAAATTACGATCATGCGGAATTGAATGATGAAGCACATGGAATAGTTGTAGACTTAAGTGATAATGTATATGTCACAGGATGGGTCACTAATGCTGACGGAACAAAATCCTTTGAGACCCTAAAATATAATAGCTCTGGCACTTTACAATGGTCAAATGAGGAACATGCCGCCAATAGTGGTTTAGATGCTTATGCACTAAAAATCAGTAATACCGTTGACCCTTATTTTGTGGTTGCAGGGAATGTAGATAACGGTACAAGCCTTGATTTTATGGCTGTAATTTATAATACAGATGGAGATAGACTATGGATTGAACAATACGATGGTACAAATAGGAGTGACGATAAAATTAATTTTGTAAAAGCAGATTTAGATGGTAATTATTATGTTGGCGGAAAATCTTATGAGAATTCAACTTCCACGAATAGGTTAATTAAATATAATTGGAATAGTTATATAATTCCGCCTGATGATGATATGGAACATCCTTCCTCATATACTTTTTTTGAAAATAAAGGGCAGATTATTGATACTGATGATGAATTAAGAGAAGATATAAAATATTATACACATCGACATAATCCATCTTTATATTTTACCGATGATGTTTTAAGTTATGTATGGAGTAGACTAGATACAACTTCATCCGATGACACATTATCGAGAATCGATTTAAGTTTCCCCGGAAGTAATGGGACAAAAGAAATACATCGTACTATAAGTCAAGGAGGTGATTATTTGAATTATTTTCTTGCCCATTGCCCAGATGGTGTTACGAATGTAAGAAGTAGCGATAGACTAATCATTACTGATATATATGACAATGTTGATCTAGAATATTATTTTGACGGAGCCGGAATAAAATATTATCTAATTATAAAGCCAGGTTATAGTGAACAGAATGACCCGATTTCTTTATTTTATGACGGGGCTGAAGAAGTGAATGTTTTGGGAGGTGGTGAACTAGAGATTGTGGGATTACTCGGAACAATAAAACAGGAAATTGCAGAAGCATATCAAATTGACGGTTCAGGAGATCTCGTTCCGCTTGGTTGGGATGCAGATTATGTTGTTATTGATGATTATGAAATTGGGTTTAATTTAGGAGTATATGATGATGGCCTCCCATTGATTATTGAAATGAAAATGGGTGGAATGTTAGGTGGTGGTGATTGTGATGAGAATGTAATTTGGGGTACATGGTATGGAGGAACAGGATATGAAAGACTTTCTGATGTAAAAGTAGGTTACCTTCATCCAGCAAATCGAAAAATTTATGTTTCTGGATTAAGTAGATCAGCTAATTTTCCAGCGGATTTATTATATATAAATGATTTAAATGGAACGTTGGAAGATATTTTTATTCAGAGATTTAATGGAGATGATAATGGTGGATTTCAGAAATTTGAACCAAATTGGGGAACATATATTGGCGGTACTGGGAATGATGGAAACAGTAGTATAAAAATCACACAATTTTTAGACAATCTCGCATTTATTGGCGATACCGGTAGTGGTGATTTGCCAGTGACACCTTATTTAACAGCATATTATGATGATGATATAAATATAGCGGCGCATGACGGTATGGTCGGAATGTTAAATGTTTCTGGAACCCTGATTTGGTTAACATTTATGGGTGGAGATGAAGGATATACTATACTTGAAGGTATCGTTACAACTAAGGAGTATGGTCTTTTAATTGTGGGTAGGTCTCAAGGAGGAACAGATTTTCCTTTTTATAATCCTGGAGGTGGAACTCCATATTATACTTCTGGAAAATCAGGTTGCATTATAGAACTTGATATAAATCAACAGGTAATATGGGGAACATTGTTTGGAGGAAGTGATGGGATGTCTGACTGGTTAACAGATGTTGAAATAGATCTTAATAGGGACTATATTTTTACAGGCATATCAAATTCCTCAGGTGTACCAACTACACTCGGTAGTTTTCAACCAACCTTTTCCGGATATCAAGATACCTATGTAATGAAAATACATCCTGATGGTGCATATAGGACAATTGATTGGTGCACTTATTATGGGGGTCTCGGACATGAGATTTCGTATGCAATTACCAACGATAACGATAATAATATCTTTGTCGTAGGTACTGTAAATGACTACAATATTTCACCTGTAAATGCCTATCCTAGATATGTTGATCCTTTATGTACTGAATGTTTTGATGACCATCATTATAGCGGGCCAAACGAATTTGATACTGAGGGATTTCTCTTTAAATTAGATCAAGAAGGTAACCAATTATGGTCATCCTATTTTGGAGGTTTACATGGAGACGTAATACGCGATATTACCTATTATGGCGATTATATTATGATTACAGGAGATGTTCAAGTAGAATCTGACACATTTCCACTTCTTGAATATGAAGGAGCGTATTTTGATGATATAGATGAGAATACATCAACTTCATTCGTAACAATGTTTAATAAAAATACTGAATTGGTTTGGTCAACTTTCTTAGGTGATAATGCTGCAAATAGTGGCATTGCATTAACTTCAATCAATACAGAAAATGAATTATATGTTGTTGGTAATGTAGGATTTAATGTTGACGAAAACGATTTTGAACCTTTATGCGATCCGGGCGATCCGGCATATTTTCAAGATGATCCACTAGAAGTGTTTACGGGTTTTGAATCTTATAAAAATATTGACGGATTCATCGTGGGATTTGATATTTCCGGATTTCCATCAGATCCAGTAAGTATTTTTAATGAACAAAATGATCTAAACTTTATAAAGATATATCCAAACCCAACAAGTGATTATGTATTTTTAACCTCAGAGTCGGAAATAAATTTCATTAATTTATATGACCTACTTGGAAATAAATTACAATCTATAAAATTAAATAGAGGTATAAAAACTTATACATTAAATTTATCAGAATTTGCTAACAGTGGATATTTAATAAAAATAGAAACTAATTTGGGCAGTAAAAGTGAAATAATTATAAAAGAGTAACTTATGAAAATTAGTATTGTTGTTTTGATTTTTTTATATTTATTTAGTAATAATATAAACGCACAGTGGAATATAATTTATCAAAATGAACAAGTTGGGTGCATAATGGATATGGAGTTTACTAACTCCGAAAATGGTTTTTTTGTAGGGGGTAATAAATTTATCGGCAAAACTGAAAACTTTGGTGCAACTTGGACAATAGATTCATCCTTTGCAGGACTTGATTTTAGAATTATTGATTTTAGCGATCAGGATACCGGATTAATTTGTTGTTACCCAAATGCAGGAAGTCAAAATGTTTTAATAACATTTGATGGAGGAGAAAATTGGACTGCGCCTCCATTGGATAATGGGGTCAATTTTAATGATATGGAATTGGTTGAGGGTGGCAATATTATTTTTTCGGAATTATTCGCAGACCAGTTTGTTTACACATTCATTGCCGAGGATTATTATGCATATAATTTAATGTCAACAAATATAACAGTAGGTTCCTCACTTTGGGATTTGGAATTTCCTTCTAAAGATATCGGATTTATAACTGGTGACTTTATCCCCTTAGAGCCAATTACAACTTCTGTTTACAAGACTATTGATGGTGGACTTACCTGGTATTCTAATGATAATATGTATGGTCCTTTATATTACATAAAATTTCCTTCAACACAAATAGGCTATGGAATAGGCTATGAACAAAGAATATGGAAAACAATTGATGCAGGAGAAAGTTGGTCCATGATGCCTTTCGATTTTGGTGGCTATGAAGTTTATGATGCAGATCTGGGAATAGGTGGATTGTATTTCTATAATGATACTATTGGTTATATACTGGCACATTATTATGAAATTGGTGAGGACGAATACAAAATTTTGAGAACGGTTGATGGTGGTAATTCATGGTATCCGACTGAAATACTTTTTGATGATTTTACAGGATTAACGTCATTTTTTTGCACAAGCGAAGATACCTGCTTTGCATTTGGGTGTTATGAAATATACAAAACTACAAACGGCGGTGGAATAGAAACAGGAATTACAAATCTCGATAATAATTTAATCCCCTTTTCAATCTATCCTAATCCTGCAAATAGTTTAATTAATTTGAACTTCATAAGTACTGATAAGATTCTTTCTGTAAATACAATCAATTCACTTGGTGAAATTATTTATTTGCAATTCGATAACCTCGGTCAAGCAGACACTCATCTTCTGCCGGAAGGAATATACTATACAGAATTAATCACAAAAGTAAGTAGAGCTATTTGCCAATGGGTAAAAATGTAAATTGTTGAATGCCAAAAATATATTAAATATAATAAAGCTAGTGTTTTCATGGGGATCCCCGATAAAGTCGTAAGATGGAATCGGGGTTTTTATTTAGTTATCTTTTCATGTAGAACATATTCCAACGGATATTCTAAAAGAAAAAGAAAATGGAAAAAAGAAAAAGAAAGGAGTGAATATTTCGGTCATACTGCACCACCGATTCCGGACCAATGTGATCCACTGATTCCGGAGCAAAGTGATCCACTTTTTCTTTAGTGTTTTGCATAAT
>JAYSYX010000277.1:0-9220 GCA_043727235.1 Bacteroidota bacterium | reverse complement strand
TTTATTGTTTAATAAATCCGGATGCATAAATTCCGGTTTCGGTTTTGATCTTTAAGCCGTAAAATCCGGCAGGAAGATCGAGAACAGAAATTGTTTTTTCGAAATTGTTTATTTCCATCAATTCTACTGTGCGTCCCATGTCATCAATTATTTCCAGAGAAAGAATGTTTTCTTTTCCGGAAAGAGTGATATTGTTGCTTGTTGGATTTGGGTAGATATTTATTTGAGATGCATCGAGTTGAGTTATGGATTCATACATAATATTAAAATCCGATATATATCTTGGCATTAACTGATAACCACTGGTGTATGGGGCATCCGTATCGAATTGAGATCCAATTCCTTGTACTCTAAACCACCACGCACTTCCACCATAATAACCAATATCGGAAAGTGAAACAGTAGAGAGTTCAGTGTTATCATCTATTCTCAAAACATACGTATTTGTTCCATCAGATACCTCCACATTAAAAGAAGATCCATCTCCTAACCACTGTGCTTCATCAACAAGATAAAAATAATTTATGTCAAGCTCCACAAGATCCGATTCGGTAGTTTCATTCAAATCTGTAACAAATGTTGGCACCTTTAATGTATTTCCGCCATCAATAAAAATCAAAGTATCCGCATCCACTTCTGTTAATCCATTGAATTGATTTATTGCTCCTAAAATATTTACTTCATCTCCTTCTGCAACGGTGTATCCAAAAGCGTTATCAAAACTAAATACAGAAATTCCGCCGGTATTATCAATTAAAGTAAATTGTAAACCGCCATCCCAAAGATTTACTCCGTAAACTATTCCCGTGAGGTCAACTAATTCGCCGTCGGAAACTGCGTTTCCATCTATGTCTTCTGTTGTTACTTCTGCTATTTCATAAACGGTATAGGTTGGTGGAGTGAAATCATTATCGTTGATATTAATTTCAAAATCTGCAATAACACCAATAACACATGTTCCTGAAATTACCGTTAAATTCATGAGCAACATTTCTGTGGATTCAATTTCGACATCATCATTAATAGTTATATCAAAACTTTGTGAAGTTGCACCACCGGAAGTGAAAGTATAATTAACCGGCAGACTGAAAATATAATCAGAACCTTCAGTCATGGTTGTTGCTCCATCCAAATACATTTGTATTTCACAATCAGCAGATTCGGTTAATTCAATTGTTCCTGTAATGGTTCCAATTGATTCATCTTCCGTTGCTCCAATAGTTGTGTAAGATGCAATTGGAGGAGTTATCAATTCATTGTCTTCAATAGTAATAGTATACACAGTATCGGCACCTGCGGAACAACCAACTCCGCTTGCAAGTAAAATTATTCCTGTTTCCGTTCCTTCGGCAGTAACATCATCCACCAACCCGTAAATTACTGTTTGAGTAGTTGGTCCACCTGCTGTGAAATCAAGTGTAAATCCCATTAGTCCGTAATCAAAACCCGGAGTTGCAGTTGCAGCGGCACCATATCCGAAACTAATGGTACAATCTGCACTTTCTGATAAACTCACATCAAAAGAACCATCCAGGTCGCCCTCATTTACGGTTACTGCAGTAACATCAAATGTATAGGTGGGTAGCGGAACAAAGGATCCGGCATTTATAACAATATCATCAATTGCAAATTCATCTCTTGTTCCTGCACCGCTCACATCATTTCCGGTCCAACTCAAATAAAATAATGCTCCATCAGCAATAGAAAGTGCTGAAATGGAAGTGGTAATATTTGTCATGGCTGGTGTAAAGTCAGCCGCCTCAGGAGAAGTATAGTCGGCATCGGGAACGGTATACCAGGTAACATTATCATAGGAATATTCCAAATTAAAGCTATTTGCCCTGTTGGCATCATTTAAGATATAAATGGTATAGGCTAAGTCGAAAGAACCAATTGCTTCCCCAGCATTATTTTGCAATTTTAGAATAAAACTTCCTGGAGTAAAGTCACCATCTACCGGTTGCACCATCAAACCCTGATTTCCTGTAATATCAACTCCATAAACACCACCCGTGCTTACAAGTCCCATTGTTGTGCCTCTGGCAAAATCGCCGGAAACTGCAGTTCCGCCAAAATCCACATCTCCATCGCTGAAACCAATTGCGCTCCAGGTATCAGAATCCAGCATTCCAGCGCCACCTCCCGGTTGAAATCCCGCACCGGCAAAACCTGTGAAATCAATCGTTTCAGGGCTGCCGATGGCTGCAATACTCAATTGAGCGTGTAGGTAACTACCTAAAAAAGAAATAATTATAAGAAGTAATATTTTTTTCATGTTGTTCTTTTAGTGGTTTAAAATGTCGTCAAATTTAAGAACATTTCATTACTTCTTAATATTAACAAAATATCAATTCTGTTTAAAGACTATTAGTGAATTTGTCATTTTTTTTACAAAATAATTTGCTTTCTTGACAGATATGCGGATATTTGGAAATATTATTTCTCCTGCAATAATTTAACTATGATCAAAAATAAAGTAACCCCTGCAACCGGAAGTTTATTGCTGAGTGAACCATTTATGCTTGACCCAAACTTCAAACGCACGGTTATCATGTTATGTGAACACGCTGAGGAGGGTGGAACTGTTGGATTTATTTTGAATAAAACGCTCAATATAAAGGTATGTGATGCTCTGGTTGACTTTGACGAGGTTAAAAATGAACTTTTTTATGGCGGACCGGTGGCACAGGATACTCTGCATTATTTACATAGATACGGCGACCTTATAGAGGATAGTTTGCATCTAATTGATGATATTTATTGGGGTGGAAATTTTGAGCAGGTTGGCAATATGCTAAAGGCAGGTTCGATTGAACAAAAGAATATTAAATTCTTTTTAGGTTATAGCGGTTGGAGCCCCGGACAGTTGCAGGGAGAAATGGAGGACAACAGTTGGATAGTTACTCCTGCAAAGAGTCAATATATTTTTGATATTGAAAATAAAGAATTGTGGAAAAAAGTTTTGAATGATCTCGGTGGCGAATATAAACAGATCACAAATTATCCCGAAGATCCTATTTTGAATTAGTATTTTTCACTGTTGAAGATCAAAAACTTTTCCATCGCCTATCACAAAAACCAGGTCCTCTTTATTTGGCCTTACTGAAACGGAACCTGTAAATCTTCCGAAGGCGGGCAGCGCTCCATAATTTTTTGAAAACCAAAAACAAGGTAAACGAAGTGATTGTTTTGCTTTTCCGCGCAATAAAATTCCTGGGTGAATATGACCGTACAAATTGAAAGTGTTTTCATCCTTCAGTATCATTTTATCGTGACTTAAAATAATATTTTCAATTTGTAAAAAGGATTTTATGCAATCGATCTTTGCATAAGTGTACCATTCATTTAATAAAATATCATGATTGCCAATTACTAATGTTATTTTGAGGGCGGAAAAAGTTTTTCTCCAATTCAAAAATTCGTTTAAGCCATCATTTTCTTCGCTATGGAACATATCTCCAAGAAAAAGTATTTGATCAGGATCGAAGGTATCGATCATAGTTTCTATGCGACGAAGATCATTTTGTAATATTCCTGTGGGAATTGCAACTCCGTTTTTCCGAAAATGTGTTTCCTTCGAAAAATGTGCATCGGCAATGATGAGCATTTTTTGTTCTAGCCAGAAAAGTGCTTTATGTTCGGAAAGGAGGAAGGTTTGGTTGTGGAGATTTAGCTGCATTTAAGCTACAAAATTATTGATTTTCCACCACCATTTTTTTTATCCTGTCACTTAATTTTTCGGAAGTTAATTTATCTCTTAAACTATCCACCACAATTGGGAATGCAAAAGGAGAAAATTTTTGTGTATATCTTATCAGAATTTCCCCTTTTTGAATGCGCAAAAAAGCAGTTCGCAGTCGTGCATTTTCCATTTGGTCGTATAGAATTTCGTCGTAGGCTTGTTTGAGCAACAAATTATCGGGTTCGTATTCGCGGAGTACATCAAAAATTAATTGTGCGGAAGATTGTAAATGTCTTGTCCGTTTTAACTCTCCAGGATATCCCTGAAATACCATTCCGGAGATAATTGAAATATCGCGGAATTTCCTACGCGCCATTTCTGTTGCATTTACCGAATTAAAAAGATCGGATTCCATTTCCTTCAGATCGAATAATTTTCGGATAATATTTACATCAATTGGAATTTTTTCGTTGCACAATAATTCAAATCCATAATCATTCATTGCAACAGAAATGCTCATGGGTTTAATTCTGCTTAAACGAAATGCAGTTAGACCCGCCATTACCTCATGCACTATTCTGCCTTCAAAAGGAAAAATAAATATATGGGAGCCTTCGTCGCTTTCCGTTATTTCTACTAATAATTGTCCGGTATGTGGTATTGCTGATCTGTATTCCTGTAGTGATAATAAAGGTAACAACATATTAAATTCCACATTATCCATTTTATGATCAGAGGCTTTGCCTAATTGAATGCGCATTAATTCCGCCATGTATCCCGACAGCGGCATTCTTCCTCCCATGTATGATGCTGTTGCTGCTTTCTGTTCTTTTACCTTTCGAACAAAAGCGGTCATATCTTTTATCATTAAAAATTCGACACACTGCCCGGCAAACCAAAAAATATCTCCGGGTTTAAGGGAAGCCACAAAATATTCTTCGATTGTTCCTAATGATCCTCCTTTTAAATAAGCTACACGAACTACAGGATCACTCACTATTGTTCCAATTTGTAATCTGTGTTTGAGAGCGGCATTTTTATTTACGATACGATATTTATCAACTACTTTGGCCACTTTTATAAATTCATCATACGCCTGCAATGTATTTCCACCTTGGGTAATACTTTTTATTAACCAATTCCACTCGTCACTATTCATTAAATGATAAGCGTGTGTTGTTTTAACTTCCTTATATAATTCTTCTGCATTAAATCCACCACCAATGGAGAGTGACACCATATACTGAATCAGCACATCAAAACACATGATGGCAGGTTCTCTTTTTTCCACTACATTTTCTACAATGGCTTGTTTTATTGCAGATATTTCCACCAGTTCCAATGCGTTGGTGGGAATAAAAAATATCTTGGAAACGGCACCCGGCTGGTGTCCGCTCCTACCTGCTCTTTGCGTGAATCGCGCTACTCCTTTAGGTGAACCAATTTGAATTACGGTATCAACAGGACGAAAATCCACACCAAGATCAAGACTTGATGTACAGATAACCGCCTTTAAATTTCCCGAGTGCAAATTTTCTTCCACCCATTCGCGCACTTCTGTAGATAAACTTCCGTGATGCATGGCAATTAATCCTGCTAATTCCTCATCATAATTTAAAATATGGTGATACCAAATTTCAGCCATTGCTCTTGTATTTGTAAATACCAAAGTGGTACCGGCATTATTTATTATTTGAACTATCTGAGGTAATAATTTCAATCCAATATGTCCAGCCCAGGGAAGTACGTCAATGATATCCGGCAAAACAGTATGCACTGCAATTTCTTTTTTATTTTCTGAGCGAATAATAATAGAATTAAATTCCGCATCATTTTTCCCCAATAATACTTCCATTGCTTCCACTAAATTTCCTATGGTAGCACTGATTGCCCAGGTGCGCAAGGAACGGTTTTGTTCGGCAACAATTGCTTTTAATCGTGATATTGCAAGCTCAACCTGAACACCTCTTTTACTGCCCAGTAATTCATGCCATTCGTCAACTACTACACATTCGAGATCAATAAAAAGCTCCTGATAATTATTTCCGCATAATAAAACGTGTAAACTTTCGGGAGTTATGATAAGTACTTCGGGCATCTGCTTTTTTTGTGCCTGTTTTGTTTTGGAAGAAACATCACCAGTGCGAAGTTCCACACGCCAATTTAATTCCATTTGATCGCAGGCGTTTTGCAAGGCATTTCTGATATCTTTTGCAAGAGCACGCAAGGGAGAAATCCATAAAACTTTTAGAGATGATGGGATTTTTTTATTTTGAGTGGAAGAAACATTTTGTTTTTCCAATGCCTCTGCAAGAATCGGAATAAACATTGCGTATGTTTTGCCACTTCCCGTAGGTGCATTCAATAATCCGTTAAAACCTTCATGGTATGCTTGTGCAATATGTTTTTGAAAGTCGTATTCCTGCCACTTTTTGTCAGCATACCATTGTTCTACAATTTCAAAATAAGTTGACACAAGAAATATCCAATTTTTAATTTAAAGGTCGGTAATTAATCAGAATCTAATATTGAGTTGTTCGCCTAATGCTTTGAATTTCAACAACCATTTTTTATATTCGGGCTCACCAAGAGATTTTATGAACTTTTCATTTCCAATAAAATCTTTCCCAACCTTGAAAAATTTATTTTGTATCTTCCACAAACGAAATTTGAGTTTAAGTTCATTCATTTCTATTAATATCTTACTAAGCATCTCAAGATAAAGAATGTCATGTACCTTAAAACTGAGTCCGCTTACCAATTGATACAATTTATTGGAAACTACAAAAGAAATATTTTCAGTATCGAGGTCCACCTTCCACCGCACGGCTTCATCAACCATTTGTTCCAGTTTGAATATATTAGGTTTTTCCGCTTTAAAAATATTTTTTAGTTCTGCATTAATAAACGCACGGGTATTTACTTTTAAAAGATCAGGGATATGTTTTTTTTGTTGTTGTAACATATTTACGAGAGTATAAGTGCTCTCGTATATTTTTTTGTAACTCTCCTCAGCAGCATCAATATCTTTTTGCAATAAAATATTCACTATTCTTTCCTGTTCATCCTTAAAAAGATCGTTAAAAGAAAATGAATGACTCCCAAAACTATCCTTTATTAATGAAATTACCGTGCTGAGATCACTTTTCCGAAACGCATCTCTTATCTTCAAAAACATTTCCTCAAATTGTTCTGCATCCATATTTTCGGCATAACCACCTATTATATTATGTTCACCAAGGTAAAGAGCAGCAAAAAAAAAGTTTTCTTTTGCAAATGTAAATTTTGAGGTGAGATTTATTTTACCTACAGTAGCAATATGGTTTCCAGCGCCGATCTTTTCGAAAAATTCGCTGCTTATTTTGTAATTGAACATTTCTGTATCAACCGGAAAATCTTCAAATAAACTTTCTATTGCATGATGTTTTCCAACTTTAGTAAGAGTGAGTCTACCCGTTCTTATCTCCTGTTCATACAATTCTCCGGCATTTTTATATATCTCGAGATTTGTAGGTGCCAGGGATATCAATTGTAGAAAATCTTCATACAATTTTATGGAAGTTTCATGTTCGGCGATCTGAATAACGCGATCGGCATATTGCAAAATTTGTTTCGTTTCAATTCTGCTTATTTCGTCAAAAAACCATCCGCAACTTGTGAACATTAACATAGCATGTCGCTGCATTTCCAGCAGGCGAACCAATTTTACTTTTTGCGCTTCCGTGATCTTAATGGCACAATATTTTTCAAAAAATGGTTCTATAACATTTTCATTTCTGTTGAGAACAAGTTCAATATATTTATTGCGCAACTGCCATGCATTTGGCGTAATTGCAGATACTTCTTTTTCAAATATTATATCCACCTGATCTTTCAACCAATTTAATGCATTGCGCAGAGGTGCTCTCCATTTTTGATGATATCCGGGGTGCCCGCCATCGGTACACCCACAATTAGTTCTCCAGCGTTCAACGCCGTGAACACAACTCCAACTGCTGTTTTCAACAATTTGTATTTCCTGTTGAGCCGGGAAAAGGTCTAAAAATTCACCGTAATTTGTAATTACTACTTCCTCAGTTTGTTTAAGATTGTAAATACATGCTGCCAATGCCATATCACCGCGATAATGATGATGACCATAAGATTCACCATCAGTTGCAATATGAATTAAATGTGGCTTCGAGATGCTGTTATCTATAGCAGCTAATAAGGTATCAGAAAAAGATTTACCCGAATTCAGCAATCCATTAAATGCAACATCTCTTGAAATTTTTCCATTATAAAAAAATAAATTGATAGTTCTTCCTGAAGGCAATTTATATAAATAAGGCAATCCTGTATTAAATGTATCAGTATTGGTAATTTCATTCCAAACCAGGTCATTATTATTTCTAAATGCCTTTGCCTGACGAGGCGCCAGAATGGTAAAACGAATATTATTTTGTGCTAATAATTCCAGTGTTTCGGTATCTACTGCAGTTTCTGCAAGCCACATTCCTTCAGGAGGACGTTGGAATCTTTTTGTAAAATCGCTTATACCCCATAAGATCTGTGTTTCCTTATCTCTGGCAGAGGCCAGAGGCATAATAATATGATTATAAACCTGTGCAATTGCATTTCCGTGTCCATTGTGTTTCTGTCGGCTTAGCAAATCGGCAATAATAATATTATGGTATGCATCCGGATCATGTTTTTCAAGCCACGACAATAAAGTAGGACCAAAATTGTAACTGATATTGGTATAATTATTTACAATATTGATGATCTTTTGTTCCTCATTCAACATGCGCGAAGCGCCGTTTGGGCCATAACATTCTGCTGAAATTCGTTCATTCCAATCGTGATAAGGTGAAGCGGATTCTTGTTTCTCTATTGCCTCAAGCCAGGCATTTTCTCTCGGTGGCTGATAAAAATGGCCATGTATACAGATATATTTTTTCACTGAATGCAAAAATAGGGGGAATTTATCAATGAAAGGTTGATATTGATAAGAACAAAAAATAATAAACCTATTAAAACTAAAAAAAGGGATCCCGCCTTTTTACAAGACGAGATCCCGCATATTTGTTTAACTAAACCACAAAAAATTACTTATTAAGTCAATTTAGAACTTAACAAATGACTGAGAAGTTGTTTTGCTGTCAACTTGTACTTTTAATACATATGATCCTGGAACCAACGGACTTACATCCAAAGTAACTGAACCATTTGCTTCAACCAATTGAGCAACACCAATTCCTGTATCGCCGCCAAATAAATTGAACACTTTTACATTTGCCACAGATGCCTCTTTAAGGTGAAACTGAACAGTTAAAAGATCATGAACAGGATTTGGGAAAATATCTACTTTTAATTTACCCCCGGTATTTATAACACCACCGATAATTCTCATATCACCCATTAATGGAACCGCAATATTCTTAACAGCTATACCATTACCTATTTTTCCAAGATTTGTTGCAGACCCGCTCATTATGTCAACCATATATAAATTGTCAAAAGTTGATACACCTGTATTTGCACTCAAATAGGCTTCAT
>JAYSYX010000276.1:0-3532 GCA_043727235.1 Bacteroidota bacterium | reverse complement strand
AAAATAATTATATTTATGTAAGTGATGTATTAAATAAATTGTCAGGCATTTACATTCCTGTCGACAGAGAAACAATTTATCGTTTTCAAATAGAAAATAAACAATTTGAACCCGTAATTAAATTGATCCTCAGAACTTCACCAGGAGTTTTCGATAACAGTATGCCTGTTCATGAAAGGGAACTCGCATATCATTTATCCATCAGTATAGAAAAACTAGTGGAAATTCTGAATTTCCTGCATGATCAGGGAGTGTTGGAATATACACCTGTAAAAACAAAACCGCAGCTCACCTTTATCAAAGCAAGAGTTAATTCAAGCCAATTGGCTATTGATCAACTATTGCTTGCCCATTTGAAACAAACGGCGGAAATGCGGTACAATGCCATCACAGGGTATGTAAGAAATAAGTCGGAGTGCAGGGTTAAAAATTTATTGCGTTATTTTGATGAGGAAAGCTCCAATTGCGGTCAATGTGATATTTGTGTGGAAAAGGGCAAATTGGAAATTACGGAAAAGGAATTTGACCTTATTTATCAATGGATGGAACAACAATTAACAGCAAATGTGATGATGCCGGAACAACTGTTTAAATTAAAATTACCTGCCCGAAAAGAAAAGGTGGCCGAGGCATTGAGTTTTTTAACCGACAATAAAAAAGTAAAGCATACAAAAGATAATCTGCTTATCTGGTGCAAATGAAAAAATTAGTTTTTACCGTTACAAATGATATAACCTACGATCAGCGGATGGAGCGAATTTGCACCACTCTTAGCAACAATAATTATGATGTTACCATAATTGGGTTCTATAAAAAAAGATCCGTTAAATCGGAAATCAAACCTTACAAACAAATACGACTATCGGTTTTTTTTAAAAAAGGAAAGTTATTTTATCTTGAATATAATTTTCGTTTATTTTGGTTCCTGATCTTTAAGAAATACGATATTTATTGCAGTATTGATCTTGATACACTTCTGCCTGTTTTTATTAATTCGCGACTGAAGAGAAAACCTTGTGTGTATGATGCACATGAATATTATACAGAATTACCTGAAATTGTTGACAGACCGCTCATCAAAAAAATGTGGATGTTTTTAGAAAGAATTTTACTTCCCCGTATTAAATATAATTATACCGTGGGTTACTCCATTGCGGAAACGCTGTCGAAAAAATATAAACAACAATACACTGTGATCAGAAATGTTCCGCTTCTTTCACAAAATGAAAAGGTATTGAATAAACAAAATTTTGTATTATATCAGGGTACATTGAACAAGGGTAGGGGACTTGAAAATCTCATGCTGGCTATGGAAAACATAGATGCACAATTGTATATTGCAGGAGAAGGGGATCTTTCCAAGGAGTTAAGAAATTTTGCAGCTCAATTACCACATTCGAAAAAAATACGTTTTTTGGGATATGTGCGGCCTGCCGAATTGAAAACTTACACATTGCAGGCAAAACTTGGTGTGAATTTTATCGAAAATATCGGTTTGAGTTATTACTTTTCGCTTTCTAATAAATTTTTTGATTACATACATGCCGGCCTTCCACAAATCACCATGAATTTTCCTGAATATAAAAAACTGAATGATCAATATAATGTAGCATTGTTGATTGATGATCTTGATACTTCTACTATATCAGATAGTATAAACAGATTATTATTGGATGAAATCGTATATTCAACTTTGAAAAAAAACACATTAATTGCCTCAAAAGAATTAAACTGGCAAATGGAGGAACTTGTCTTACTTAAATTTTACAATGACATCCGCTGAGAAACATATAAATATCATTTCCTTCGACGTGCCTTTTCCTCCTGATTACGGAGGGGTTATAGACGTTTATTATAAAATTAAAGCTTTTTTTGATGCAGGTGTTAAAGTGCACTTGCATTGTTTTGAATATGGAAGAGGCAAGGCTGCGGAATTAAATGAAATTTGTGAAGAAGTATTTTATTACAGAAGAGAACAAATGTGGAAAGGGTTTCTTACAGATAAGCCCTTTATTGTGCAAACAC
The DNA here is from genome assembly GCA_043727235.1 of Bacteroidota bacterium. Taxonomy (GTDB): domain Bacteria; phylum Bacteroidota; class Bacteroidia; order Chitinophagales; family BACL12; genus UBA7236. The sequence continues at coordinate 1,507 of JAYSYX010000276.1, read as the reverse complement.
GAAATAGCCTAGACCTGAAAAAAAACCTGCTCAAAAATAACTATCCTGTATTGTTTGAAGGATTGCATTGTTGTTATTTTTTAAGTGATGATTTTTTGAGTAGTCGGCTAAAAATGGTTCGAATGCACAACGATGAAGCTAAATATTACTTTGATCTTGCAAAAAGAGAAAGAGGAATTCGAAAAAAACTGTATTATTTTTCTGAATACCGGCGTTTGCTTAAGTATGAATACATTTTACAATTTGCAGATATTATTTATTGTATCTCTTCTAAAGAAACGAATCATTATCGAAGTAAATTCAGCATGGTAGAATATCTTGCGCCTTTTCATGGAAACAAACAGGTAGATATTTTAACTGGGAGAGGAGAGTATATTTTATACCATGGTAACCTCGGCGTTAGCGAAAATGAGGAAGCCGTTTTATTTCTGATAAACAATATTTTTAAGAAGCTTAATATTCCCTTCATTGTTGCCGGAAATGACCCATCTGATAATTTAATTAAAGTTTGCTCCCATTTAAAGCACGTCAAAATAATTGCAAATCCCGTTTATGCTGAAATCTATAAACTGATCAGAGAAGCACAAATTAATTTACTTCCTACTTTTCAGAATACTGGCATCAAATTAAAATTATTGAACGCTTTGTATAATGGAAGATTTTGTATTGTTAACAGCATGATGGTTGAGCATACGGGCTTAGAAAAGTATTGTGAGCTGGCAGATGAACCACAAGATATGATTGAAATGATTTCTCGAATAATGGAAACTCCTTTTACTTCTGAAATGGTAAATATGCGGCTCGGACTTGCACAGGAATTTTCAGAAATTGAGGAAATAAAAAAAATAATTACACGGTTGCAACCTCACCTTCCTGAATAAGCTGACCATTCAGGGTACGCAAAATTCGTTTCGGAAATTTTTCCAGAATATTGTAGTTATGCGTCGCCATAAGAATGGTAGTATTATATTCTTTATTCAAAAATAATAAAAGTTGCATAATATCATCAGAAGTTTCCGGATCCAGATTACCGGTCGGTTCATCAGCGATAATTGCTATCGGATCATTAATTATAGCTCTTGCAATTACTACCCTTTGTTGTTCGCCACCCGAAAGTTCATGCGGCATTTTAAAGCCCTTCGATTGCAAACCAACCCGTTTTAGTGCTTCATCAATTTTAAGACGAATCAAGGCTCTATCGCTCGTTCCCGTTGCTCTTAATACGAATTCCAGATTATCATCCACCGATCTGTCCATTAATAATTGAAAATCCTGAAATATAATACCGAGTTTCCTGCGCAAAAAAGGAACTGTTTTCCATGTGATCGTAGATAGGGTATAACCCGCAACCTGTGCAGTTCCCGACCGTAATTTAAGGTCGCCGTATATCGTTTTTAATAAACTGCTTTTTCCTGTTCCCGTTTTCCCGATCAGATATACAAATTCTCCATGTGATATCGTAAAAGTTACATCACTTTATACAAGATTTTTACCTTGTAAGATATTT
>JAYSYX010000275.1:0-9245 GCA_043727235.1 Bacteroidota bacterium | reverse complement strand
TTTCAATTTTTATTTACAAAAATAAAAAAAAAATTGAAACCCAAGTACAATATGAGTTTCGTTACCCTAATGTTTTATTTTTGTACTGAAAATTGATTAAAAATGCATAGTTCAACTTATTATCGTTCAAACACTTGTGGCGAATTGAGATCGTCGGATATTGGCAAAACAGTAACACTTTCCGGTTGGGTAAATATTAAAAGAGACCTCGGTGAAATGGTATTTATCGACTTGCGCGACCGCCATGGTTTGACCCAGTTAGTGTTTATGATGAAAACTGACCCCACTTTATGCGATACGTCAAGAACGCTTGGTAGAGAATGGGTTATTCAGGTAAGTGGAAAAGTTGCAGAACGTTCTAATAAAAATTCAAAAATACCGACTGGTGATATTGAAATTATTGTGGAAGCATTAACAATTTTAAATGCTTCAGAATTGCCTCCATTTACTATGGATGATGATACTGATGGTGGAGAGGAATTGCGTATGAAATATCGATACCTTGATCTTCGTCGCCCACAAATGCAGAAAAGATTAATGCTTCGTGCAAATATGCTTAGAGCTGTTCGCGAATATTTAGATGCGGAAGGTTTTGTAGAAATTGAAACTCCAAATTTAATTAAATCAACTCCCGAAGGCGCAAGAGATTTTTTAGTTCCGAGCAGAATGCAGGCAGGTTTATTTTATGCTTTGCCGCAATCTCCCCAAATATTAAAACAATTGTTGATGGTTGCGGGAATGGACAGATATTATCAAATTGCAAAATGTTTTCGTGATGAAGACTTACGTGGCGACCGCCAACCGGAATTTACGCAAATAGACTGCGAAATGAGTTTCGTTAATCAGGAAGATGTATGGTTCATGTTTGAAGGAATGGTGAAACATGTCTTCAAAAAAACTAAAAATATTGAATTACCTGATTTTCAAAGGTTACCTTATTTAGATGCAATAAAATATTATGGTTCCGATAAACCTGACATGCGTTTCGATTGTAAAATTCACGATCTGAATAATGTTGTGGGCGGAACGGATTTTTCAGTGTTTAATTCGGTAATTAATTCCGGAGGTTTGGTTGCCGGAATTAATGCTAAAGGTTGCAGCGAATATACACGCAAACAAATTGATGAATTAACCGAATTTGTAAAAGCTCCTCAACGAGGTGCAGGCGGATTAATTTATATCAGATTTAATTTGGACGGGACTATTAAATCGTCGGTGGATAAATTTTATTCGCAGGAGCAATTAATATCTATCGGAAAAGAAATCAATGCTGAAAAAGGAGATCTTATTTTAATAGTTGGAGATAAAATAAATAGAACAAGAAAGGTTTTAGGGGAATTGCGATTGGAAATGGCTAAACGTGAAAAATGGATAGATGCAGATAGCTGGAGTGTATTTTGGGTAGTGGATATGCCATTATTTGAACCTGATGAAAATACCGGAGAACCCATATTTGCACATCACCCTTTCTGCTCACCGCACCTTGATGACTTTCAATATATGGACAGCGATCCTCTGCGTGTTCGCGCTCAGAGTTATGACCTTGTAATGAATGGCAACGAAATATTAAGCGGAAGTATTCGTGTGCACGATAAAGTTCTACAGGAAAAAATATTTACAATTCTCGGATTTTCAGAAGAGGAAAAAGAAAAACGTTTTGGCTTCATGGTAAATGCATTTCAATACGGAGCACCACCACACGGAGGCTGTGCATTTGGTTTCGACCGTTGGGTAATGCTGATGTGCGGAGGAGAAACAATTCGTGATGTAATTCCTTTCCCAAAAAATAATGCTGGAAGAGATCTTATGATGGATGCTCCCGCAGAGGTGGACAATGAGCAGTTGAAAATTGTTGGGTTGAAGTTATTGTGAGGTATACCTTTTCCACAGAGTTCATTCGGTAACTCTGTGGGGAACCTGGTACTTCGCTACAGAGTTACCGAAGGAACTCTGTGGATGAGCGGATTTCAGTTTCAATTTCCACCTGATTCTTCAACAAATCATCCAATGTTTCCCTTTTCCTTATAAGATGCGCTTTTCCATTTACAATAAATACCTCCGGTGGACGCATTCTGCTGTTGTAATTATTGCTCATGGTAAATCCGTATGCTCCGGCATTTTTAATTGCGAGAATATCTCCTTCGTGAATTTCTGTTATTTTTCTATCGCGCGCTAATGTATCTGTTTCGCAGATGTATCCAACAACAGTATAAATTCTTTGTGTTCCTGTAGGGTTTGAAATATTTATTATGCCGTGATAAGCATCATAAAACATAGGTCTTATCAAATGATTTTGACCGCTGTCAACTCCCGCAAAAACAGTTGCCATGGTTGGTTTAATTACATTTACTTTCACCAATAATATTCCTGCCTCACTTACTAAAAATTTTCCGGGTTCAAACCAAAGTTCAAGTTTGCGACCGAATTCCTCACAAAATTCATTAAATCGTGTACTTAAAGTGCTGCCTAATTCTTCAATATCTGTAGTAACATCTTCCTCCTTATAACCCACTTTAAATCCGCTTCCGAAATCGAGAAATTGCAGGTCGGGAAATTGTTGTGCCGCATCAAATAATAATTCCGCACCCTGTAAAAAAACATTGCTATCTAAAATATCTGAACCCGTATGCATGTGTAATCCTATTATATGCATTTTATTTGCCGTTACAACGCGATGTACATGACGCATCTGATAAACAGAAATTCCAAATTTACTATCAATATGTCCGGTTTGAATATGCTGATGTCCTCCTGCTTCAATATGTGGATTTATTCTGATACAACAGGGCACTTTGTTTCCATATAGATGCCCAAACTGTTCCAGTACAGAAATATTATCAATATTAATTGTTACACCCAGATCAACCGCTTGTTTAATTTCCTCAATGGAAACACAATTTGGAGTAAATAAGATTTGTTCGGGTGAAAAACCCGCATGCAAACCGAGTTGCACTTCTTCAATGGAAACAGCATCCAAATCAGAACCCAGCGATTTAAAATGTTTTAACACGGATATATTAGTTAATGCCTTACAAGCATATTTTATTTTAACATCAACCTTATCAAAAGCCTTTTTAAGGCGATTAAATTGTGTTGTCATTATTTGTGCATCATACACGTAAACCGGAGTTCCATGTTCTTCAGCAATGTCGAGTAAACGAACATCCCCGGAATAATAATCATTTTTTTTGAGTTGCATAATTTCACCTTTACCGAAATAAAAAAAGGCTTACCTTTTTGGGTAAGCCTTCGATTTATGTTACAACAAAATCTTCACGACTCACCAATAAGTGGGTAGCGTTTAGAAGATTTATGTTTACAATTGTTCATTTCGTTATGCAAATATACACAACTTGATCAAAGTTGCAAATTAAGCCATCATCCCGACACTGCGTTTTACGAACTCTGTTAAGTCATTTCCTTTTAATATACCTTGCGACAACAATGCCAGGTCGTGTAATTGTTTAACTGATGTTTGTTGTTGCTCCTCATCCATTTTTAAAATCTTATTTATAAGTGGATGATTAGTATTCACTACAAGATTATATTGATCAGGCATCATTGCAGCAAAATCCATCCCGTTCATATGGCTCATTTCCTTCATTCGACGCATAAACTCTGGTTTGGTGATCGATACGGGGCTATCGTCCGGCGATTGAGGATTAATAACCACAGTTCCTGCATTTGCATCTGTTACCTTATCAAATAATTCCTTAATTCCTTTTTGTTCATCTTCTGATAATATTGATTCTACTTTCTCATCTTTGTCAATTAATTTATCTATGGTATCAGCATCCACTCTTTTAAACTGAACGTCACCTAGTTTTTGCTCCAGCAGGGAAATGAAATGATTGTCTATAACATTATCTACTTCCAACACATCGTATCCTCTGTTTTTTGCAGCGTCAACATAAACATTGTGGTCAATAGTGTTATTGGTATACAGGGCTATTTTCTGATTATTTTTATCGGTTTGACCTGCTTCAATATGAGCACTGTATTCCTCAAATGTAAAATATTTCTTCTCCGTATTTTGCAATAAACAGAATTTTTCGGCCCGGCTGCTGAATTTTTCATCACTCAACATTCCATATTTAATTATCACATTTATGTTTTCCCATTTCTCTTCAAATTGTGCTCTGTCCTGTTTAAACAATTCTTCCAGCTTCTCCGCAACTTTTTTTGTGATATAGGCATTTATTTTTTTAACATTCAGATCACTCTGTAAATAACTTCTGGATACATTAAGAGGAATATCAGGCGAGTCGATAACACCATGCAATAGAGTTAGCCATTCCGGAACAATTTCTTTTACCTCATCCGTAACAAATACCTGATTACTGTATAATTGAATTTTATTCTTTTGAATTTCATAACTCTTTTTAATTCTTGGGAAATATAAAATTCCCGTAAGATTAAAAGGATAATCAACATTCAGGTGTATCCAGAACAAAGGAGCCTCTGTATATGGATATAATTCACCGTAGAATTTTTTGTAATCTTCATCTGTAAGGTCAGAGGGTTTTTTGGTCCATGCAGGTTCGGTATTATTAATGATATTCGGAACCTTGATCGTTTCAGTGGTCTTTGAATCATCTTCAGTATCGGTTTCTGATTCCTTAGATACAGTTTCCTCCTTTTCTCCAAACTGGATCTCAACAGGTAAAAATTTGCAGTATTTATTTAAGAGACCCGAAATTTTACTTTCCTCTAAAAATGACTCATTTTCTTCATTTATATATAGTATTACGTCTGTTCCGCGACCTTCCTTTTCAAATTGCTCCAGGGTGAATTCGGTGCTGCCATCACATTCCCAACGAACTGATTGTGCATCTGCTTTTGCCGATCTTGTCAGTAATTGTACTTTATCGGCCACCATAAACGCGCTGTAAAAACCAAGCCCGAAATGTCCTATGATACTTTTACCTTCTTCCAATCCATTATATTTCTCCAGGAATTCGCTTGCACTCGAAAAGGCCACCTGGTTGATATATTTTTTCACTTCGTCGGCGGTCATCCCAATTCCCTTATCAGAAATTGTTATCGTTTTTTGCTCTTTGTCAATTTTAATTTCAATGGTAGTGCTTCCTAATTCACCGGTAACTTCACCAAGAGAGGAGAGTTTTTTAAGTTTCTGAGTAGCATCAACAGCATTTGAGATAAGCTCACGCAAAAAGATCTCATGGTCGCTGTATAAAAATTTTTTAATAATCGGGAAGATATTTTCCGTCTGAACGGCTATGTTTCCTTTTTCTATGGTCATAATGTAAAATTTAGCAAGACGGCAACTTTCAAACGATATGCCACGCCATAGTTGCTGACAAATTGTCGTTAGTAATTCTGATGCCAAAAAGTCAAAATTGGGTAACTTTGTTATCAAGACTTCAGAAATTAAGGGATGCCGGAAAATAAAATCAACCATAAAAGGGAAATTGAAAACAAGATCGAAACGCTCCTGCATACTTCCTGGGACCTGGTTTCGAAACGCAATTCAGAAATAGGGGATCTTTCGGATCAGGCATTGGAACTTGCCATAAGCATTAAAAGCAAAAATTATCAGGGATTGGCATTGATGGAAAAGGCATTATATGAATGCCTGGTAAATAATAATTATTACGATTCCATAAAACTATGTGATATAGCCTTCGGATATTTAAAGGGTGAATTCAAGAAAAATTACGAGCCTTATTATCATTTGAATCTGGGCAGAAATTATCACTTTACCGGTGATAATGTATTATCGCAAAAACACTATCTTGAATGTATAAAATTGCTGGAATTAAATCCGGAAAAAAATTATTATGAGAAAAAATGGATAGCGCATGCATACTACAATGTATTTATACTCTTTAATTTTACTGATACGGGATTTGCCCAGGAGGAATATTTAAATAAAGCCCTTAGTTTATACGAACAGATTGAAGATTTTTCAGGAGTTGCCAATTGTTATAATTCATATGCTGTTTTTTATTTCAGAGCCGGAGAATATAAAAATGCACTAAATTATTTGCTAAAGGCACTTGAACTTGCCGAAAAAGAAAACTCCATTTCATTTCTTTCCATCTATTGTGCAAATCTGGGACTTGTTTATACAAAACTTGATGATTTTGATACGGCGTTACAATACTTTCATCGTGCACAGGATTATGATGATCAAATTAAAAGTATTTACAACAGGGCGCATACAAGCAACCAGCTTGGAGAAGCCTATGCTATTATGAAAAAACCGAAAGAAGCCATTGAATATTTTATTTCAGCGGAGGAATTATTCGGCCAACTCGGAGTTACAAGGTCATTATCCAATGTGTATGAGCAACTTTCTGAAGCCTATTCTGCTGTGGAAGATTTTAAAAATGCATTTATCTACAAGCAAAAATATGCGCAAACTCTAAAAGAAGTTTTTAATGATGAAAAAACCTTTGTGATCGCAAAAGCGCGAAACGAATTTGAATTGGAGAAAAAAGAAAGAGAAGCCCAAATACTGCGACAAAAAAATGAACAAATTGAAAAATACGCACATCAGCTTGAAATTTCAAATGACGAATTAAGACAATTTGCACATGTTGCCAGTCACGATTTAAGAGAACCACTCCGAATGGTAACCTCCTATGTTACTTTACTAAAAAGAAGTCTGAAAGAAAAATTAAGCAGCGATGAAATAGATTTTATGGCATTTATTACGCATGGAACACAAACCATGCATAATTTGATAAGCGACTTACTTACACTCTCTGAAATTAATTTTGTCAGGCCAAAAGAAGTGGTAGACTTTAACGCAGTTTTAAATATTGTCAAGTCGAATCTTCACACACAGATAAATGAAAAAAATGTTATCATAAATATCCCCGTATTGCCATCAATAACTGCGGATGAAACCCAGATGATACAGCTTTTCCAAAACCTATTTTCCAATGCCATAAAATATAATGTGGAGAGTCAGCCTGTTATAAATTTGTCATTTAACATCACAGGAAAAAATTATCAATTTAGCATTTCTGATAATGGAATAGGCATTTCTGAGGAATTCCGGGAAAAAATATTTATGATATTTCAGCGTTTACATTCCAGAAATGAATATTCAGGAACTGGAATTGGCCTGGCCATTTGCAAAAAAATTGTGGAACAGGCCGGCGGTAAGATATGGGTGGAACAAAATGAAAATGGTGGAAGCGACTTTAAATTTACCTTACCTATCATTGCAAAACCCTGAATAATAGATTGTGGAACAGATATTGCAATTGCATTAATATCTAAGCACATTATTTTAAATAGTTTTAGGATAAAATTATATTTTTAGGCACAACGATAAATACCATAAATGAAATTTCAAAATATTCTGATTTTATTTCTTTCTGCAACGATCTTGTCTTCTTGTACTGTTTCTGAATCACTGCAACTTAAAGGTTACGATAATTTTAAAGTATCCAATATCATGTCGGAACCGAAAATAAATGCCGACATTACTCTTTATAACCCGAATAAGGTCGGGGCAACCATTAGAGAAATGAATATCGCTTTATCTGTTGATAATAAGGAAATTGGAATTATTGGATTCTCAGACAAGGTGAGGATAAAAAAGAAGGCGGATTTTGTGTTGCCCATTGAATTCAATACATCATTAAATCAGCTTGGGGGTGTTTTATCTTTTGGCTTAACTTCCTTTATCTCAGATAAGGAAATTCCTGTCGGACTGACCGGAAATATTACTGTTCAAAAATTTATTTTCTTCAGGAAAACATTTGAATTTAACTATACCGACGACCTTGATGTAAAAAAAATAAAAGGTTAAGATATTTTCTCCAGGTAGGAAGCAGGTACATTTACGATCAAAACCTGATTGATCATTTCCAATCGCACAATAAACTGTTTTTCGTTTTTAATATTTATTAATTCACCCTCACAATCTATTAAGGGGCCAAAATTTATCTTCACCCTTTCGCCTGCAGCAAAATTGTCTGAGGAGGCTTCCATGGGTAATCCGGTTTCAATAAATTGTTTTATGGAAAGCACTTTTTCCTCACTAATTATTGCATGTTTTTTTTCTTGTTGCACGAAATTCACAACACCATGTATCATTCGAATGGAAGCAAATTGGGTAGGATCCACCTTAATAAACATATACCCGTTAAACAATGGAACCTGCACTTGTTTTTTGCGATCGCTCCATTGACGCATCGTTTTAATGAGCGGTAAAAAAGCCGTGAAATTGCGTTTTTGCATACGTTCCATCACTTTTTTTTCAGACCTTGATTTGATATACAAAATATACCAGCGCGGTTCGGGGTCATATTTGATATCTGCAAAAGGAATGGAAGATTTTGTCATTCAGTAAGAATTATTTTTTATTCCGTAGCTCCACCGGACGCATCTGATAAATTCGTTCAATAATATCAACCACCAACATACCTTCTTCCGCTGTAGTTGCTATTTTGCCGTTGTGATTTAATACATCAACTATATTCTGAATAATATGATGATGATTGGATGCAGAACCTGTATAAGCACCATAATTATTTGCTTCCCCGGTTTTCTCTAATTCAGGTTTAATATAATCTTTAATATTACAATACTTCACTTCATTCATATATTGCCCTCCAATTTCAACAGTTCCGAACTCTCCAATAATTCTTAAACTACTTTCATAATTGCAATCATACACGCTGGATGAATAATTTATTGTGCCCATACCGCCATTACAAAAATCAAATTGTATTAAGCCTGAATCCTCAAATGCAGTTAATTGCTGATGATTAAAATCTGCAAATTTTGCCTGAATATTTTTTATATCTCCAAAGAGCCATGCCATGGTATCTATAAAATGTGAGAACTGGGTGAATAAGGTCCCTCCATCCAGATCGGTTTTTCCATGCCAGGTGTTGGGATAATAATATCGTTCATCCCGGTTCCAGAAACAATTTATTTGCACTATGAAAATGTTTCCCAACAATTTGTTTTCAATAATATTTTTTATCCAGGCAGAGGGTGGTGAAAATCTGTTTTGCATTACACAAAAAATCTCTTTTTGTTTTTGTGTTGCTATATTTATCACTTTAAAACAATCCTTCTTGTTTAATGCCATTGGTTTTTCTATCACAACATGTTTGTTGTTTTGCAGAGCCATTATAGCGTGTTCTGCATGTAAACCATTCGGAGTACAAATATTTAATACCTCGTAATTGAAATTACTTTCTAATAAGGCAGATATTGATTTAAAAAAAGGAATATTTAAATATATCACATTTAAA
>JAYSYX010000274.1:0-9250 GCA_043727235.1 Bacteroidota bacterium | reverse complement strand
AAACCCAATTGAATTTTTGTATTTGTTGAAAGAAAATTCAGTAAAAACACGCATTTGCATAGCTATCTATCCTGATTCTAATTGGTTTGAAGAAAAATATATTCCTATGATTGAAAATTTTTTGACCGATTCCTCAATTGCTTCCCATGTTATTACTGTACATGAAAGTTATTGGCATGAACCAAATACAGTAAGTAAAACCGGAATTCAGGCAAAGTTTTTATTAGATGGATTTAAGAAAAAAAAGTATCCTCCTAATTTGTGTACTTATTCTAATCATTAGAGTGCATTGGTTTCATTGATTAAAACAATAACAGCAAATTTTTCAGAAATAAAGCCGTTTGAATATGTTGTTTTAAATTGATTTATGTTCCTTAGCATGAATCTGTAGAAATTGGGGAACCTGCTTTCTAGGCCTGCTGTAATTCTAAAATTGCTACAGACAGCCAGACTGCGGGTGATGATATGCAGGAACTTTTTTGCTCCAGATGCTATTTAACTGCTGTAAAAACCCCCGTTTTTTCTCCGTAATTTTGCAACTTAAATCAGAACAATGGAAACTTTACAGAAAGTAAATATGATAGAGAATGAATTGAAACTTCTCGGCATAAAAGATAATAATAGTGGTGTTTCCACTGGACTAAACTGGCTGAAGGGTGATGGAAATACCATAGATAGTTATTCTCCGGTAGATGGAGCTTTGATAGCAAGCTGTACTTCAGCATCACGGGAAGAGTATGAGTTGATTGTTCAGACTGCAGAAAAGGCATTCAAAGAATGGCGCAACTGGCCAGCTCCTAAGCGTGGAGAAGTGGTGCGACAGATAGGTGATAAATTGCGAATGAATAAACACGCACTTGGAACCTTGGTGAGTTATGAAATGGGGAAAAGTTTGCAGGAGGGTTTGGGTGAAGTGCAGGAAATGATAGATATCTGCGATTTTGCAGTGGGACTGAGCCGCCAATTATATGGTTTGACCATGCACAGTGAACGACCTTTGCACCGCATGTATGAACAATGGCATCCGCTTGGAATTGTAGGAATTATTTCTGCATTTAATTTTCCTGTTGCAGTTTGGAGTTGGAACGCGGCACTTGCTTTTGTTTGTGGTGATGTTTGTATTTGGAAACCAAGTTCAAAAGTTACCATGAGCGCAATTGCAACACATAAATTAATTGCTGAGGTATTTAAAGATAATAATGTTCCCGAAGGTGTGAGTGCCTTAATGGTATCGCATAATTCCATTGGGGAGGAAATGGCAAAGGACAAACGTATTCCTTTAATTTCTGTTACGGGAAGCACGCGTGTTGGTAAAAGAATTGGTGGAATTGTTGGTGAGCGTCTCGGAAAAGTAATTCAGGAATTAGGTGGTAATAATGCCATCATTATTACGGAACATGCAAATATGGAGATCGCAATTCGCGCAGCAATTTTTGGTGCAGTGGGAACTGCAGGACAACGTTGCACCACTACTCGCAGATTAATCATTCATGCTTCAGTTTATGATAGTGTAATAAATACACTAAGTAAAACTTATAGTCAATTAAAGATCGGAAATCCACTGGATGAAAATAATCATGTTGGTCCTTTGATTGATGTTAAAGCTGTGGAAGATTATAATTCAGCGATTGAAAAAGCAATTGCGGAAGGAGGAAAAATATTGGTGGAAGGCGGAGTTTGTGAAGGCGAAGGATATGAAAGCGGATGTTATGTGAAACCTTGTATCATAGAAGCGAAAAATGAATTTGCAATCGTGCAACACGAAACATTTGCGCCCATTTTGTATGTGATGAAATATAACACCATTGAGGAGGCAGTTGCAATACACAATAATGTTCCACAGGGGTTGAGTTCTGCAATTATGTCGACAAATATTTTGGAAACAGAATATTTCTTGTCAGTAGCCGGATCTGATTGCGGAATTGCAAATGTAAATATTGGAACGAGTGGTGCGGAAATTGGCGGTGCATTTGGCGGTGAAAAGGAAACCGGAGGCGGACGTGAAAGCGGCAGCGATTGCTGGAAAGCATATATGCGCAGACAAACAAATACGATTAATTATTCAACCAAATTACCATTGGCTCAGGGGATTAAATTTGATATCTAACATTTAATTCAAACTTTTCTTCGTGAAACCTTTGTGCCTTTGTGCCTTCGTGGCAATTTTAAATTTTTCATGGTTTGACAGTAATTTGACTTAAATTAATTTTTCTTCATGCCTTCAACCATTAAATTTAAAATAGAATCAGAGCTCCACAAAGAATATGCGTGGACGATCTCCGTTTTTGCAAAATATATTGGATTTGAAAGTGAAATTGTAACAGAGGGTGAAGACATTTTAATTGCTGAACATGGGTTAGGGGATATGCAGGTTTCCCATTTTTTCAGAAACACCTATCAAGGCGGCGATTTTCATTTTAAAGGTTATTTCAGAAAGGAACCGCTACATACCAATGCATCCGGTAAACCTGATTATATCAGCACCTGTTTTTATTTATTGAGTTATTTGCAGGAGTATATTGATTATGCGCCTGATAAATATGACCGATTTCCTTACGATATAAGTTTACAAAAACATTTTAATTGTATCGAGCAAAATCTGGTAACACAATATTTTGATGCGCTTTATGACTGTACTCCAAAACTTAAATCACTGGTAAAAAAACAAGAAAGAATTACAAAATATCTACTTACACACGATATTGATTCGGTGTATGGCGCTTTGGGAGATAATTATGGATATTTAATAAAACATGGAAAGATAAGCACTCTTTTACAACTTATATTTAATCATTACCTCAAAACCCCTGATTATTTATTGCTCAATAAAATTTTGGACATTGAAGATGCATTTGATGTGCGATCCATTTTTTTTTGGCTGGTGAACAGTGGTAAAGGAACGCGCAGAATAAACAATGCGGATTATGAAATAGATGCACCTCCAATAAAAAAGATACGCAGTGAAATTAATTTAAGAGGTTGGGAAAACGGTTTACATAAAAGTGCAGGAAAAGATAGTTATGTAAATGAATTGAAAAAACAAGGAGAACTTGGATCACCAATAAATCGAAATCATTATTTAATAACGGAACTCCCTAATACTTTTAATGACATCGAAAATTCCGGAATTAAATTAGATTCTTCTATGGGATTTCCAGATGTAATGGGATTTAGAAATAATTATGCATTGCCAATAAAACCCTTTCATCTCAAAGAAAAAAGAGCTTATAATTTTGTAGAGGTTCCCTTGAATGTAATGGATACTTCCTTAAAATATTATCAAAACCACAATTCCAAACAAGCCGAAAAAAAGATACTCGACTTCCTCGAAAAAAATAAAACCAATTCTCTCCTAACTATTTTATGGCATAACAATTACTTTTTCGATCATGCTGATAAAGGTTGGTTGGAGTTGTATAAAACAATTTTACAGTTTATAAAGGAGAATGGGGGAGAGGTAACTACAGCAAAAAATATTATAAGGGATTTTGGGTGAGGTTCACTCCAGCAAACGTGTCCCCACAGTGTTACCCGAAGGGAACCTCTGTGGATTCGGAGGACGAATCTTCAGGCCTGGAATATTCGGAGGATATTTTTTTAACCCATAGTGTGTCCCCAAAGTGTTACCCGAAGGGAACTCGTGGATTCGGAGGACGAATCTTCAGGCCTGGAATATTCGGAGGATATTTTTTAACCCATAGCGTGTCCCCACAGTGTTACCCGAAGGGAACTCTGTGGATTCGGAAATCTTCATGCCTGGAATGTTTGGAATATAATTAATCAACCCCCGTCGTGTCCCCACAGTGTTACCCGAAGGGAACTGTGGATTCGTAGGACGAATCTTCAGGCCTGGAATATTCGGAGGATAATTTTCATCCATAGTGTGTCCCCACAGAGTTACCCAAAGGGAATCTCTGTGGATTCGGAGGACGAATCTTCAATGCCTAGAATGTTCGGAGGATTATTAATTATTTAAAAAAATACTTCCTCGAAAACTCAAACGCTTCTTTGCCTTCAAATACTTCCACAAAATGCTTAACTGGATATATCCCCTGTTCGCCTGTAGAATAATATTTCGCACTGCTATGAAGATATTCCTCAGGAGTAATTATTAATCCTGCCTTTACAGGATTTAAGTGCATATAATTTAACTTCTGCAAAATGTAATTATAATTGTAACATTCCTTGCAATCAAATGAATCCTCAAAAACCTTATGTTTTAATCCCTTATTTCTTTCGTAATCTGAGAGTGAATTTTCTAATTGAATTATAATATTATCATGACCTGTTTTTTTTAATTTACCTACAATGGAATATGAAAATAATCTTTTTGCTTCTCCAATAACTTTATTAATTATCGGACTATTTTTATTTAAATAAATAATTGCGTGCAAATGATTCGGCATTATAACATATCCTATAATTTGATCTCCACGTTTTACCAGAAAATCAAACCAGGAATATATTTTATCGTAAAAGTCGGTAATTTCGAATAAGGGTATCCAATTACAATTTGTAAAGGTGCAGAAATAGCTTGTTTCTATGTCTGGTTGATGGGATCGAACAGTCATTGACCGAAGATATAAAACTTAAATTAATAATTTTTCTCTGAATGCCATAGCGTTCGCTGCGCGTAACACTGTGGGGACACTCTTTTCTTGTATGTTTTCCTGGGATTATTTGGTGGCAAGATTATATATGCTAAAATTTTTCACACGACTATTTTCACACTGTTAATATTTTTTTATTTTGATAACTAATTTACCTTAACTCAACATGATAATTACAGCTCCGAATTCCACAGAGTTCGCTGCGCGTAACACTGTGGGGACACATATGGGGACACACATGGGATGGAGAACTCATCGCTCCGAATCCACAGCGTTCGCTGCGCGTAACACTGTGGGGACACTCATGGGATGTATCACTCAGAACACAGAATTCAGCACCCCGAACTCATCGCTCCGAATCCACAGAGTTCCCTGCGGGTAACACTGTGGGGAAACTCATGGGATGGAGAACACCGAACACAGAACTCAAAACCTCGAACTCATTGTGGAACCTCACTTCCACGCCTTCACAATCAATCCCGTACCTGTCCTATGATCGCTATGCGTATCCAAATAATTAAGTATTAAACAAAACGGAAATGTGAGGAGGTAATAAAATGGTAGAATAATAAAAAAAGCTTTGGAGATATTTAATAATTGCAGCGGATATTTCATTGACAAACGCCAGGCAATTTTACCGGGAGATCCGTATGCATATCTGGCCTCTGTTTTTAGAAACCCTGCAGAACGCAATTTTACCTGAATATCTTCAATATTATATCCGTCGCGAACATGTTCTTCAATAAATGAACTGTCATCTCCCTCCTGAACATCCGATCCACCCTGGTCGGAGGGAGTGGATATCAATACCATTCCTCCGGGAACTAATGATGCATGAAAATTTTTAAACACTTCCACATCCTCTAAAATATGTTCCATAACATCAACACATACTACTAAATTAAAATGATCATTAATTTTAAATTTTGTAAGATCCTGCACCTGAAAACGAATGTTTTTTCTTCCGATCTTTTTGAAAAAGATATTACAATCTGCAATTTGTTCCTCCTTAACATCTACAGCTAAAAATTTCCATTTTTTACTCATAGAACTTAAATAATAGGAGTATTGTCCGAAACCTGAACCGGCATCCATAATATGTTGTTCGGAATCTAGTTTCCCCTTCGCCCATTTTTTTAATTCCTTATGAATATGCCACGACCTTAATAATAATAGGTCTAACATTTTATAAAAAAGTATTCTTAAAAAAGGGGTTTTATTAAATACAGTTCCTAAACTTCGTTTTACGGGATCGTATTGCATGAATTATTTGTTTGATTCGATGGATTGTGTATTATTTTCTTTTCTATACGCCATAAAAAATCCCGCAGCAACTATTATTAAAATTAAGGATGATGCAGCAGTGGAAACTTTTTTACCGGTATAAAATGAATGTGGTTCAAATTTAAATGTGATATCGTGTTCCCCTTCCGGAATCCACAATCCGCGAAGTATGTAATTAGCTCTGAAATGATCAACATATTTTCCATCTATATATGCTTTCCAGTCCTCATTACCTCGATACCAAACTTCGCTGAATACCGCTGGCCCTGCAATATTGCTATTCGATTTGTATTGCAATTCGTCCGGTGTATATTTAACCAATTGAATACTGCGCATCGAATCCATGGCAACCGTTTCTGAAACAATTTGCGATTTAAATTCTGAATGTACAATCACTTTTTTCAATGGATTTAATTTTTCAACCGCAGCAAATTCTTCATCAGCCGAATTTACCGTTTGCACCGAATCAACAAACCATGCATTACCACAAGCCATTGGATTTCTGTCTACCGACGGTTTATTTCCGCGATTACCAATAATGTATTTCGTATTTAACATATTTATGGCAGGATAATTTCCTTTGCTTAAGTATCCATCGATCATATCCTGATAACGCTGCAATTTTGCTCCGTGATATCCGCCAAGATTTTTATAATAATAAGATGTGCTGCCATCCTGATCCAATGCAGTTTGTGTATTAATTACACGATAATTTGGATCCTTATCCTTAATAACTGGATTTGCATTGCGAAATCGCTGTTCATAAAAATTAGCATCGGCATAATTATCTTTCCCCAGATAATTAGAATCCACAATTAACAAGTCGAGAACCGGTAATATACCTATAATTGCAATTGCTACTTTTCCTGATATCGTTTTTTTCAGAAATAAGAATAAAGTAAGTGCCGCCAAACCTATCAGGAAGGTGGAAACAAATACATCCTTTCTGATCAATGCAATACGTTCATCCTTCAGCAGATCAAAATATGCAATTGTCTGCGGATCATTCACCTGCGCGAGATAAGCTTCCTCTCTCGGACTGGTAAGATCAAATAAACTACCCGAAAGCAATAATAAAACACTCAAACCACCCACAATTATGGAGCTCCATTTTAATGCATACATTCGCTTTTTATCATCAATTTCAATGTCATTGGATAAAAATTTATTGACAATATAATAGGCCAATACCGGAATTGTCAAACACAACATGGTCATGGCCATGGATACAGTTCTGAATTTATTATACAATGGAAAATAATCGAACATGAAATTATTAAATGCCGGAAAGTTTTTACCCCATCCTAAAAACAGTGATAGAACAGTTGCGGCAATTAACCACCATCTCAGTTTATTATTCGCAAGAAATGCACCTAATAAAAACAGGAAACACAAAATGGAACCTACATATATGGGACCCGAAGTAAATGGCATATCTCCCCAATATTTAGTTCCTTGTCCCGAATATTGCAATAATTCCTGCGCTTTTTTCTGATCCTGTTGATAGGCAGATTGAACGAAAGAAAGCAACGGACTTTCAATTGTTTCGCCCTTTTTACTTTGTAAAAATGAAAATCCACTTCCGCCTCCTGAAAAATTGGAATACATGATACTAAATGATTCAGCAATTCCGGAACTCCAGCTAAAAGCATATTCTCTGTCGAGACCACTTCCCTGTACTTCCTTACTGACTGTTAATTCACTGCCACCTCTAATCGTTTCTTTACTGTATTCGTAGGTTGTCCATAGTTTAGATGTATTCGCACTCACGGCAAATAATATTGCAACTAAAATTATCGCTGCATTTTTAAAAAATTCAGGTATACGTTTCTCGCGAATGGAATACACGAATTCTGATATCATCCAGCATAAAATAATAAGAAACATATAATAAGTTATCTGTGGATGATTCGCGGTGATCTGACAGGTCATTGCAAATAAAGTAATGGCGGCACCGAGCCACATCTTTTTTTGAAGAAGATAATTTATGCCTGTTAATACAAGTGGCATTAATGCAAGTGCATTTACTTTTGTGTTATGGCCCACCTCCATAAATGTAATAAGATAGGTTCCCAAGGCATAACACAATGCACCGGATATGGAAAGAAAATAATTTATCTTAAAACTACGCAACAATAAAAAAAAGCAAACCAAGGCAATAAACATATAATTTGCCGGACGCGGTAAAAACATACCTAAATATTTATTCACTTTTTCAAAAACATTGCCATTTTCAGGAAGCATTATTTGATAAGTTGGCATACCGCCGAACATAGAATTGGTCCAGAGCGCAGCATCTCCCGTTGCATTAAAGTGGTCGGTGGCCTCTTTACTTGTTCCAATATAGTTCATGATATCACTCTGCACTAATATCTTTCCCTGTAAAAGAGGATAAAAGTACAAGGCACTGAATACCAGAAAAGCAACAAGTGCAGCAATAAAAGCTAGAATATTTTTTTGACCGGTGGGTTTATTTATCATTCCAATGGATTTGAAGCGCTAAAGTTAAGAACTTAAAACTAACCACAAAAGGCAATTGAGCCACTTTCAGGACATGCCGGACTTCGGTTCCTCGTGTTAAAAAAAATTTAACTCAAAGAGTACTTTGTTTTTGATTTAACTCCTTGTGTTCCTTGTGCCTTCTTTGTGTCCATTGTGGTAAAAAAACCACAAAGCACACAAAGGTCACACAAAGAACACAATGTTTATGGTTAGGAGTTTATATATGTTGTAGTAAAAAGACCACAAAGTGCACAATGTTTTTGATGTAAAAAAAACAAAAAGAATAATAGGGCCACACAGTTTTGCAAGATGTTATAATTTTAACCCATTATAACGGTGTTTTGAAAAAGGTGCTTATCATAACATATTATTGGCCACCAAGCGGTGGTGTTGCTGTTCAGCGTTGGGTAAAAATGTCAAAATTTTTGCGGGAATTCGGCTGGGAACCTGTGATCTACACTGCCGAAAATGCGGAAATGCCTGTAATAGACCGATCGTTAGAAGCTTCTGTCCCTCCGGGAATTACCATTATCAAACGACCTATCTGGGAACCATACGATCTGTATAAAAGATTTTTAGGGTATAAAAAAAAGGAAAAAATTGGTGCAGGATTTTTGCAGGAAAAAAAGAAACCGGGAGCCTTGCAAAAATTTTCTATTTGGGTGAGAGGAAATTTTTTTATTCCGGATGCACGTAAATTTTGGATAAAACCTTCTGTTAAATTCCTTACCGAATATTTGCATGAAAATCCTGTTGATGCAATTATTTCTTCGGGGCCTCCGCATAGCATGCATTTAATTGCACTGGGTGTTAAAAATAAACTTAATATTCCCTGGATAGCAGATTTTCGTGAC
>JAYSYX010000273.1:0-3539 GCA_043727235.1 Bacteroidota bacterium | reverse complement strand
ATTTAATAAAGCAGGAATTTATTATCAAATTTAATAAACTATGATGCTGGAAAATCAATGTTTTCAGCTACTTTCTTAACATTAAATTTATGTCAATTATACTATCAAATGTGATATGGATAAAAGCTACATATTTTAGTGCCAATTTGCTAATATACAATATTTATATATATTGCATCGATAATAATTATGAAAATTATTTAAATAATGTGACATGAAATGTAAATCGAAAATGCTGTCTAAAAGCATATTTTATTCGATTCTGTTTATAAAAACGCCTTTCATTAACTACTTTTGATATCCCAAATTTTAAAAACCTAAACAAACCTGATCAATAAAATACACATCAATGAAAAAAACTCTATTCAGCCAATTCCTCCCTGTATTACTTTTTTTATTTTTCGCCACCAACACCAAAGCTCAATCCTATACTATTGGTGCTGACAATGGTATAAACGGTGCCATGGTTTATCCTACACCTTTTGGTGATTATTACAAAAGTATGCGGACCCAGCATCTCTATTTAGCTTCTGAGCTTACTGATATGGGCATGACTGCAGGATTTATTTCAGAAATAAGTTGGAACGTAATTAACTTGCCCGCTTCGGTAGATGAAACGGAAGGTTATACCATAAAAATGCTCAGTACCACATCGCCATCTCTTGGTCTTACAACCTGGGAGCCCGGTGCTTCTATTCATTGGGGGCCTTTAGATTATACTCCGGTTTTAGGAGCAAATAATTTTGTTTTTGCAGCGCCATTTTTTTGGGATGGCACAAGTAACGTAATTATAGAGATCTGTGGTGGTTCACCCGCAGGAGTATTTACAAAAAATGCACGCGTAACCTGGACAGGCCCGTTGCCATTTAATGCATCACATACTTTTAGAAGTGATATTGAAGCAGGAATTTGCGGTTATACGGGAACTGAATATTACGAAGACAGTCCTGGCGGATCAGATTATCGCCCTCAGGTTACTTTTGTTGTGGAGCCTGCAGCAAATTGTGGAGTTCTTCCCGGAATCGGACCTGCGTTTTCAACCCATACTGATGTTTGTTTAGGAGAAAACTTTACGCTTTCCATAGAGCCTGTAGTAGCCTTAGGTGTAACGTACCAGTGGGCAAGATCGCTCGACGGAATTGCATATTCAAATATTGCGGGCGCTGTTTCTACAACCTATACAACAAGTCAAACAAGCACATATTATTATAAATGTAAGGTAACCTGTAGTTTCAGCGGTGATATTGAAGTTTCTGACGCAATTTTAGTAACTTTAAATGACCCACTTACATGTTACTGCATTCCTACATACACAACCGGAAGTGAGTTTGGAGATTATGTAAGCCAGGTAGAATTAGAGGATATCGATAATGTAACCGGAGCCTTACCTGCACCCTTTTATAATTATTACAGCGGAATTTCCACTGATCTTACAGAATTGACAACTTATACAATTCATATTTCTGTAGGCACCTATTTATCGAATAACAATGTTGCTGCCTGGATAGATTATAATCAGGACGGAACTTTTGGAGTAGGTGAAAAATTAGGTGAAGTGGTAAATATTGCTGCTTTTGGAACTGGCAACATCACATTTACAGTGCCTATAACTGCACTAACCGGAACCACAAGGTTGCGTGTTAGAGAAGTTTGGAATACCGTGGGCATTACAGCCTGCGATACATACGGATTTGGTGAAACAGAAGATTATAACGTTGTTATTCAGGCTGCTGTTGCACCTACCGCATCTTTTACTTATACAGGAGATCCTGTAGTGAATTTTAATGATGCATCTACAGGATCACCAACATCATGGTCGTGGAATTTTGGTGACCTGGGAGTTTCAACACTTGAAAACCCAACACATATTTATTCAGTTAACGGCACTTATAATGTTTGCCTTACAGCAACCAATGGAGTTGGATCAAATACATTTTGTCAGAATGTGATTATTGACTCTTATCTAGCTCCGGTTTCAACCTTTGCATATTCGGGCGATCCAACAGTTACCTTCGATGATAATTCAACAAATAGTCCAACTTCATGGTCTTGGAATTTTGGCGACGGCGGAACATCAATACTTCAAAACCCTGTACATCTTTATGTGACAAATGGCGTATATAACGTATGTCTAATTGCAGCAAATGCAACCGGGGAAGATATTTCTTGTCAGAATGTCACTATAGATTCTTATCTCGCTCCGGTAGCATCCTTTACTTATTCAGGTGACCCAACGGTAACTTTTGATGATAACTCTTTAAATTTTCCAACCACATGGTTTTGGTATTTTGATGACGGCTCTACCTCAACTTTACCAAATCCAGTTCATTTGTATACAGAAAATGGAACATATAATGTTTGTCTTACAGCTACCAATGGAGTTGGTTCGAATACCGTTTGTCAAAACGTTGTAATTGATTCATACCTGTCACCTTTGGCTGATTTTTCTTACACAGGAGATCCCAACGTTGTTTTTACAGACCTTTCAACAAATATTCCTACCGGCTGGGCATGGGATTTTGGCGATGGAGGAACTTCAATTTTACCGGATCCTGCTCATACTTATGCGGTAAATGGCACCTATAATGTTTGTCTTACTGCCTCCAATCTTGTTGGTTCGAGCACACATTGTGAGGATGTTGTAATTGAAACTTATATCTACACACCGGTTACCGACTTCAGTAATTCAGGTGATCCGTTTGTAACTTTTACGGATCTTTCAACAAATATTCCTGATGCATGGAGTTGGGATTTTGATGATGGTGGAACTTCAACGCTTCAGAATCCAACACATAACTATATTGCAGATGGTATTTATAATGTTTGTTTAACAGCATCAAATGCAGCGGGTTCCGATACCTATTGTAAAAATGTAACAATTGGGTTCTTTCCCTCTCCTGTTACCTCTTTCATTTTCAGTGGTGACCCCAATGTAACCTTTGCAGATCTTACTACAAACGATCCATACGCATGGGCTTGGGATTTTGATGATGGTGGAACAAGTACAGTTCAAAATCCTGTTCATTTTTTTAGTGCAAATGGAACTTATAATGTTTGTCTTACCGCAACTGCCGCAGGAGGATCTGACACCTATTGTGACGATGTTGTAATCACTACTTTGGGTTCTGCGCCTGTTACGGATTATACATGGACACTTACAGGACTTACGTTATTCTTTACTGATATTTCTACAAATGATCCAACTGACTGGTTATGGCAATTTGGTGATGGAGCAATTTCCGGATTACAAAATCCTTCACATAGTTATGCATTGCCTGGAGAATACAATGTTTGTCTTACTGCAATAAATGATTACGGAAGTATGGATAAATGTGAGATTATTAATGTAAGTCAGGTAGATATAATAAATTCCAATATTGAAGTACTGAGTTTATATCCTAACCCCGTTACTGATCAAACTACAGTGGTAATTCCTGAAACGCTTTCTGATCTTAAAGAAATTTTATTGTATAATGTATTAGGTGAACAAATAAATACAAATGATTTGATTACAAATACCTCAGGCACTACTTTACAGC
>JAYSYX010000272.1:0-9268 GCA_043727235.1 Bacteroidota bacterium | reverse complement strand
AATTTCAAAATAATCAACCTTAAAATCCTCTAAAACATTTAAAGAATTTAAAGCAATATTTTCAATTTCGGATATTGGTAAAATACGCAATAAAGAAGACGCATAATTTAAGGTTGCATAAATTGCCCCGGCCTGTTTTCGCAGTTCATCGGATAATCGAACATTTCTTGAGCTCATAGCCAAACCGTGCATTTCTCGATAAATGGGGCAAATTACGGTTTCAGTAGGTATCTGCATTTGGTTGATAAGGGCTGTGAGGATCATACATTGTTGATAATCCTTTTGACCAATAAACAATTTATCGGGATGCACTATGTTTAACAGGATCTTCACAACTTGTGCTACTCCTGCAAAGTGTCCCGGGCGGCTAGCTCCTTCCAGCAGAGTTTCTATCCCCCCAAAACTAAATTTTTCAGTGGCATCTTCACCAAGAGGGTAAATATCTGTCACTTCAGGCAAGTATAATATATCGCAACCGGCCGCTTCAAGCATATTTATGTCGCTTTCAATTGGTCTGGGGTACTTTTCGAGGTCTTTTGGGTCATTAAATTGAGTTGGGTTGACAAAAATGCTGCAAATAGTGATGTTTGTTGAGCCCTTGCTCACTGAAATAAGGGAAATATGCCCTTCATGAAGAGCACCCATAGTAGGAACATACCCGATTTTATGCCCATTCTCCCGCAGTTTTTGGAGTAAAGGTGTTAACGTCTTTTGCTGTTTTATGATCTGCATGCTATTATTTTACTGGATTTCAGCCGTTTTCGACTATTCCGCATTAAATATCAGAAAGCACTTGTATAAGTAAATTCTGAACTATATTTTGTAACTTTGCAGCTCAAAATTAACCTTCTAAGGAGACTTAAGAAGTTGCGACTACACAAATAACTAAACTACAAAATCTATGAGTAAGAAACGAGTGTTGATTATAACGCAGGAAATGCAGCCTTATTTAAATGGATCAGATATAGGAGATATAGCAAGAGCACTTCCGCAGTATATTCAGGATCAGGGGAGCGAGATAAGGGTTTTAATGCCAAGATATGGCGTAATTAATGAAAGAAGGCACCGTTTACATGAAGTGGTGAGGTTGAGCGGAATGAATATAATCCTTAATGATGATGATTATCCACTTATTATAAAAGTAGCCTCTGTTCCCGGAGCGCGTATGCAGGTTTATTTTTTGGATAACGACGATCTTTTTAAGAGAAAATATATTTTTCATGATGAGAATGAAAAATTTTATGAAGACAATGCCGAACGTATGGTATTTTTCTGTAAAGCTGCTTTGGAAACCGTAAAAAAATTCCAATGGGCACCGGATATTATTCATTGCCACGGTTGGATGACAAGTCTTATCCCGATGTATATTAAAACCACTTACAAAAGCGAACCGGTGTTTCAAAATACCAAGGTGGTTTACTCAATGTATGATGGTATGTTTAAAGAAACTTTATCTAAGGATAAGTTTTTAGAAAAAGCTCCTATTAGTGTAAATATTGAAAAGGACGATCTTGCGCAATATGCCGAATACGATCACATCGGATTGTGTAAGGGTGCTGCTTCATTTTCTGATGGCGTTATTATAGGAAGCAAAGAAATTGATAAAGATATCTCTATGTATTTGAAAGCATCAGGTAAACCGGTTCTGGAATTTACAGAGGAAGATTATCTGACAAAATACAGCGAATTTTATAACCAACTGGATCAATAATTTCCATAAACATTCCGTTATAGGCCTGATGAAAAATGCAGCTTTGATTATTGTTGGCGGGTTGATGATATTAACAGCTTCATGCCGAAAATCGAATTTTATAGGTGAAGAATTACTACCCGAGGAAGACTTCCTCAATTCAACACGCGTAGATACTTTTAAAATTGTTACCTATACTGAGGTTGACGACTCCGTTGTTACAAGCCAAAATGTATTTTTTGCATTGGGTAGTATCAGCAGCGAAACCTATGGTAATTCCACCGGAAATATTTATTCGCAAGTACTATTACCAACCAATAATTTATTTTTTGGTGACGCTCCTGGAATTGATTCAATAGTAGTTACTATGGATTATGCAGGTTACTATGGCGATACGGAAGCTCGACATACTGTTTCTGTTTATCGGATGATAGAAAGACTGCAGTCAGGAAAATTGTATTATTCAGATGCGAAATTTCATGTGTTGCCAATTCCAATAGGAAAAAAGAAAGAGTTTATTCCAAATTTAAGTGATAGTGTGGTTCTTGAAGATGGATCAATATATGAACCACATTTGCGTATTAAATTATTTGATTCCTTCGGACAAAATTTATTAAATCTGGATACAACAATCCTGGAAAATGATACAAGTTTTCTCCAATTTTTGCAGGGAATTTATATTGAAACAGATACACTTACCGATGGATTTTCTAATGGCATTATGTATTTTGATATGACATCCACACTTTCCGGAGTGCGCATTTATTATCATAATAGTGAAGCAGATTCTTTGTCGGTGGTATTGCCATTTACCGGTGTAAAAACAAACAGATTCACACATAGTTATTCCGAAACTACTCCTGTTAAATCAGCATTATTATTGCCTGATTCTATAAATGGAGATCAAAATACCTATGTTCAAGGATTTGGTGGATTGCGAACGATCGTAAAATTCCCTACAATTAAAAATCTTCAGGATGTTTCGATAAATAAAGCGGAACTTGTATTAACTGCAACTTCAAATGATGGACGCAATTTTGCTCCGCCACCTAAGATCCAATTAGTACAGCTTGATTCCACCGGACATAATTTTTATTATATAGCACTTTACAGTATTGAAGTATATTCTTCCATTGTGGACGATAATTTTGGAACTAATAATATTGGAGGAACTGTTACAAGAGCAGAAAGTGAGGCTGGAAGATTTGTTTTTCAATATAAATACATCATCACGGAACATGTCCAAGAGATATTACAAGGCTCTATAGAAAATTATGGATTTGCATTGATTTGTCAGCCTGGAAACAGAATACCAAATGCCGTAACTTTAGGTGGAGTTCAATCAGAAAGAGATTTTTTTAAACCAAGTCTCTCGATTACATACACGACGATAAACAAATAACAGTATGTGTGGTATAGTAGGTTATATCGGGCATCGTCAGGCTTACCCGGTTATCATTAAAGGCCTGCATCGTTTAGAATATCGCGGTTACGACAGTGCAGGAGTTGCATTGTTGAACGGAGATCTGAACATCTACAAAATTGCAGGTAAGGTTGCCGAACTTGAAAAAGAAGCGGAGGGAAAAAATACTGCGGGAACTTGCGGAATTGGCCATACCAGATGGGCAACACACGGTGAACCAAATACAACCAACGCACATCCACATGTAAGTGAAAGCAAAAATCTCGCGATAATTCATAATGGTATTATTGAAAATTATGCTTCTCTAAAAACAGAATTAATTAAACGCGGCCATCAGTTTTTATCAGATACAGATACAGAAGTATTAATTCATTTAATAGAAGATATTCAATTAAATGAAAAAACAGATCTCGTGGAAGCGGTTCGTATTGCATTAAATCAGGTAATTGGGGCTTATGCAATTGTAATTATTTCAAAAGATAATCCCGATATTTTAATTGCTGCGAGAAAATCATCTCCTCTTGTTATAGGAATAGGGGAGGATGAATTTTTTATTGCGAGTGATGCGAGTCCGCTAATTGAATATACACGAAATGTGGTGTATTTGAATGATGAAGAAATAGCTGTTGTGAACAGAACGAATGAATTGATAATTAAAACAATTCACAACGAAAAAATAACACCTTACATGCAGGAATTGCAAATGCAATTAGACATGATTGAAAAAGGTGGATATGATCATTACATGCTCAAAGAAATTTATGAGCAACCTAATTCCATTAAAGACAGTATGCGAGGACGATTGATCGGATCAAAAAATTCGATCGTATTGGGAGGGATAAAAGAATACGAAAAGAAATTAATAAACGCAAAAAGAATAATTATCATCGGGTGCGGTACTTCGTGGCATGCGGGATTGGTGGGAGAATATTTATTTGAAGATCTTGCACGCATTCCAACAGAAGTGGAATATGCAAGTGAATTTCGTTATCGCAATCCAGTTATAAATGAAGAAGATATTGTTATAGCAATTTCTCAAAGCGGAGAAACTGCAGATACACTTGCAGCTATTGAATTAGCAAAAGCAAAAGGAGCAACTATTTTTGGTATTTGTAATGTGGTAGGTTCTTCTATTCCACGTATAACACATGCAGGTTCTTATACACATGCAGGTCCGGAAATTGGTGTTGCTAGTACTAAAGCATTTACGGCGCAAGTTACAGTGCTTACAATGATGGCATTAAGTATAGCTAGAAAAAGAGGAACAATTCCTGAAAGTAAATATCAGGCCATTGCAATTGAGTTAAGTAAGATTCCGGAAAAGGTACAGATCGTATTAAAATCCAACGACCATATAAAACAGATGGCTGAAGAATATATGCACGTGAGCAATTTTTTATATTTAGGAAGAGGATTTAATTTTCCGGTTGCATTAGAGGGTGCATTAAAATTAAAAGAGATATCTTATATACATGCAGAAGGTTATCCTGCGGCAGAAATGAAACACGGTCCCATTGCATTAATTGATGAAAATATGCCCGTTGTTGTTGTTGCAACAAACATGAGTGCTCACGATAAGATCATCAGTAATATTCAGGAAATTAAAGCACGCAAAGGAAGAATTATCGCCATCATTTCCGAAAGCGACACCGTTATAGAAGCCATGGCTGAACACGTAATTCGCATTCCGGATACGGAAGAAGCATTAACTCCTTTATTAAGTGTTATTCCATTACAACTACTCGCATATCACATTGCTGTGAGGCTGGGTAGAAATGTAGATCAACCAAGGAATTTGGCGAAGTCGGTTACAGTGGAGTAGAAAGAAGCGAGACACGGGACACGAGACACGGGAAAACAAAGGATGGAATAAAAGGGGAACCTGCCTGACGAGGTCAGCAAGCAGGCGCGGATG
This sequence comes from Bacteroidota bacterium, assembly GCA_043727235.1. GTDB lineage: Bacteria > Bacteroidota > Bacteroidia > Chitinophagales > BACL12 > UBA7236. Next base: position 4,240 of record JAYSYX010000272.1, on the reverse strand, counting down.
ACGCAGATTGGGCGGAAAAAAAGGATTTTTTAAATTAGAAATAAATTTTTCAGTCTTTCTGGGAGCCCCTTTTTAAACCTTTCCCACCCCTTCCTTCCTTTTTCCCTCCTTAGATCCTTCCCTTCAATTCTTCGAATCTTCTCCCTTCGAATCTTCATTCAACCCACATAACCGAATTACCCGTTCCAAATTCATTTTCTTCATATAAAGGATTACCCGGATCAACGATCCAATTTCCGTCAACTACATATTTATATAATTGTTTGCCTTTGTCTAAATGAACGGGAAATATCCAACCGGCATCTGATTTAAGCATGATATAACCCGGTTCAGCCCAGTTGTTAAAATTGCCGCTTAATAAAACTTGTTTTGCCGTGGGGAATTCATTTAATACGAAGTTGAAATTCGGATCAACCACTTTAACAGAATTCGTTTCTTCACCTCCGCCTATTATATAAGGGTTATCAGGATCAGTGATCCACTTTCCATCTACGATAAATTTATAAGCATAATTTCCCGGAGCTAAAACGTAAGGTAATTTCCATCCGGTTTCTGTTTTTTGCATTACTAATTCGCCGGTATTCCAAGCGTTGAAAGTGCCGGTTAGAATTACAAGATTTGCATTCTGATGTCCGTTTAAAATAAAATCCGTGGTATTTCCAATGGAAATTACGGAATTGAAATTTCCCATTCCATCGTTTCTTAAATTTTTATTTTCAGGGTCTGTTATCCATTCACCATCTACAATAAATTTATAGCTATGAGTACCCTCACTTAAATAGATCGGAATCTGCCAACCTGTAGCAGTTTGTTCCAACTTTAATTCCTTTTCCTTCCAATCATTAAAAGTACCTGTAAGGAATACATTTTTTTTGTTCTGGTATCCGTTTAAAATAAATGTTTGATTACATCTGAAATATGTGCTGTTGTAACTGCTGTAACCGTCTTTTTCTTTCTGATCGTTATTGAGGTCGTATATCCAGTTTCCATCAACTACGAATTTATAAAAATATTTTCCGGGCTTCAAAATAACTTTTGTTATCCATCCACTGTCTGTTTTTTGCATTGGAGTAGCATCTGGAATCCAATTATTAAAATTTCCGCAAAGAAAAACATTGGAAGCATTAATATTATTTTTTAAATAAAATATCGTTTCACCCTTATCATTCTCAAATACATTCCGGTCTTTTTTAAAATCATTTGCACCATATGTTACAGGACCCGGATAACCCGGTTCGCCTGGTGGATTAATATTATCAAAAAATATGGGTTGACTCCCCCAATCGAATTTTGCAATGTCCGCATTTAATGGTTTTGATATTTCCGCAAAATTTTTCTCGAGCCTGGTTAGTGTCCATCCTTCTTTAGCAAGTGTTCCAATTTTGCTGTAAGTAAAAAGACTATCCTCATTTAATCCGAAGTACAACATCAGGTTTTTATATTCCTCCGCGTTTCTTTTGTCGATGCGAATAACCAATCTGTCATCTTCAACACGTATTACTTCGCTTGTTGTTTGACAAAACAAAAGCTCCGGATTTATTAATCCGAGAAAAAAAACAATTATTATTTTAAATAAGGTCGATCTGTTCATCTTGTTTCCTCCATATAAAAATACTGATATAATTTCTTTTTTTTAGTATTAATTACCACCTTTCCTTTTGCAAGAAAGGGATATCCCAAAATGCCATCAAGCACGGTGTTGTAAACTAATTCTAAGTTGCTTAAGCCCGTCAGTATAAAAGGCATGTTTTTAAGGGTGTCATTATCTACGATCAGAAAGTCGAGCTCCCCTCTCAAAACACCTACATTTTGATCTGAACTTCCACCTAAAACCGCTCTGTTAGTAAGAGTAAAATGATTCAATACTTTGCTGCTTACGGTATTGTCGAGCACATTGATCTCTGCACCTGAATCAAAACAAAATCGCAATTTTTTACCACCGGCTTCTCCGTTAAAAAATATAATATCATTATACAATTCTACTGGTATCTCTATATCAGGAATGAGTGTCTCGGTATCCCCTTTAAATATTCTTTCACCTTCTTTATCTAACTTATATAATATCAGAACGGAGTTTCTTTCATCAATTACCATCTCCATATCTGTAAACAGATTTGCCCCTAGCAGACCCAATATCTTTACACCTTTTGCAGTTTCAATATGACCGAGGTTAACAACATCTGCATCAAGATCAATAAAATAGAGTTCTCCAATTACCAGTGAATCTATACTTTGTTGAAATACTTGTGAAGCCGCACCTCCTATACCAAAGGCCGTTGAACCGTTGGAAAGTTTCCAGTTTCTGAAATAGGTTTTGTTCAGCACTAATTTAGGAGCACCTGTATCAAATATAAAATTGCCCTCTAAACTATCAATTCGCGCTTCAATTAGAAAAAGGTTATTAATTCGTTTGAGAGGGATCTCCAATCTTTCAAAATCTCCCATGGGAATTGCGCCGTCAAAAATGGGTGCAGAAGCCCGGTCCTCCGGTAAACGCATGGCAACATTGCACACTGAAAATATGATCAGGCTGCAGAGCAATAAAATAGTATGTCTTTTTGTTTTCAAATATATTTAAAAAAAAAAGTGTAAGTTATATTCACTTCAAAAATAACAACTTCAAATGTTATCTTTCTTATGTAATATTTTAACTATACAATAATGATAAACAAGTTAACCCGCCATCCATTTTTTCAAACTCCGACATATCCAATTCTATGACCTTATAATTTAATTCGGATAATAAGTTTTTTGTTTTGGGAAAACCCTTTGGAATTATTAAAGTTTCTTCTGACAATCGTATACAGTTGGATGCGTATAATTCATCCGGTGGAATTTCAATTTGCTGATATTGATCAAACTCCGGTTGTTTTAACACACCCGGCCACCCTAATATGGTATTGTTGCCAATATATGCAATACCGGTTTTTAAGTGCAGAATATCTTCCAATTTTATTGCGAAAGTTTCATAACCAAACTTTTTTGCAATTTCTGCAAATTGATGTATGCCTTCGGAGTTGGTTCTTTCGCTTATTCCAATGTAAAATTTATTTTCAATTTTTAAAACATCACCACCTTCCAGCGTTCCTGGATTATCGATAAAGTATAATTCTTTAATTGTGTTTAATATTTTGTTGATGGTTATAATTTCTTCTCTTCTGGTTGATGCGCCCGGATTGGAAATAATTGCAGCTTCGGGAAAAACAACTGCAGTATCTTCAACAAAACATCCATCAGGAAAATTAATATCACTTTCCAGATTTCTGACCTTGATGCCTGCTGATTCCAGTGTTTTAACATATTCCGCATGTTGCGCCATCGCTTTAAAAAAATCAGGCGCGCCAAGGTTTGATGTGGTAATTCCCTGACTGAAATTAATCCCGGGTTTGCGGGTGATGGCGTTTTTATAAAACATTTTTAAAGGTAATTGATATTTGCGATACAAATTAAAACAAAAAAACCTTGCTGAATTTCAACAAGGTTTATAATTTAATTGGAATCCAATTTATTTAGTTGCAGCTTTAAATTTTTCACTTACAACATTCCAGTTGATAACATTATAAAACGCACCGATATAATCTGGTCTGCGGTTTTGATAATTTAAATAATAAGCGTGTTCCCAAACATCAATTCCAAGAATAGGAGTACCTTTTACTTCAGCAACATCCATCAGTGCATTATCCTGATTGGGAGTTGAATTAACAACTAATTTTTTATCTGCACCAACCATCAGCCAAGCCCATCCAGATCCAAAGCGTGTAGTTGCGGCTGCGGAAAATGTTTCTTTAAATTTATCCCAACCGCCTAATTCTGAATCAATTGCATCCATAAGATCGCCGGTTGGTTTTCCACCTGCATTTGGTGCCATCACTTCCCAAAATAAATTGTGGTTGTAAAATCCACCTGCATTATTTCTAACTGCCGGTGAAATTTTAGACACATCGGCCAGAATTTCTTCAATGGTCTTATTTTCCCATTCAGTTCCTGCAATTGCATTGTTTAAATTGTTCGTATAGGCAGCATGATGTTTATCATGATGTATTTCCATTGTTTTTGCATCAATATGCGGCTCCAATGCATCGTTTGAATAAGGGAGCGGTTGTAGTTGAAATGTCATAGTTCTAAATGTTTATTTGTTATTTAATTTTTTTAATGTGTTGAATAGGTTTACAATGATTTGATGGTTTGCAAAGTTAATGTCCTGTTTTGAAATTGGTTAACGCATGAAATTTAAGTCGGG
>JAYSYX010000271.1:0-9304 GCA_043727235.1 Bacteroidota bacterium | reverse complement strand
TGGTTGTGTGTTTTTCACCAACCACCTAGGGACGTCAAATTATTATGCTAACTACAACGCATAACTCTAAGCAAAAAATTATAAATCACATTTTGTTTAATAATTTCTTAAACATACAATTAATAATAATTTAATTTATTTTTTGAACATTTTCCAAAACGCTTGCTATCAATCTGCCTCAAGAGAACTGATACCTAATAAATTCGCGATTAACTTTATTTAACAAAAATTTTTCTAAACAAGTGATAAACCATTTGGTTTTATTGTCATACTAAAAAATAGCATATAATGAAAAAAATACTTATCACTTTCGGAATGTCGTTATCAATGATAACCGCGTTCTCACAAACTGCACGTGTGCAGGTAATTCATAATTCAGCAGATCTGGCAGCAAATGTTGTTGATGTATATCTGAATGATGATCTCTTAATTAATGATTTTAAATTCCGTACGGCATCTCCTTTTATTGATGCACCTTCCGGTATTCCTTTAACTATTGGTATTGCACCTTCAACAAGTTTAACTGCTGATGAAAGTATTGCAACATTCACATATACATTAACAGATGGTGAAAAATATGTAATAATTGCAAATGGAGTTTTAAATCCTGCTGATTTTGCGATAAATCCAGATGGTGTTGCAACAGGATTTAATTTATTTGTAAATGCAGGTATGCGTGAAAGCAGTTTAGATCCGAATAATCTTGATTTTATTTTCTTTCACGGAGCAAGTGATGCACCAAATGTTGATGCTATTGCACGTGATGTGGCAACAGTAGTTGACAATGCATCGTATACCGATTTTACAGGTTATGTTAGTGTGCCTGCGGATAAATATTTTATTGATGTTACTCCGGGTGCAGATCCTGCTACTATAGTAACTTCATCAAGAGCATTTTTATCAAATGCAGGTGGTGCATCGGCAGTAATTTTTGCCAGCGGATTTTTAGATCCGGCAGCAAATAATAATGGTAAATCTTTTAAATTATTTTATGCTTTGCCTGATGGAACTGTAAAAAATTTACCTTTTGTTACAAATTCCAAATTACAGGTAATTCACAATTCTCCTGACCCAGCTGCAGCTGTTGTTGATGTTTATGTGGATGGTGTTTTAGCTATCGACAATTTTGAATTCAGAACAGCAACACCATATATCGATGTTCCCGGTAATATCCCGGTGAGTATCGCTGTTGCTCCACCTACAAGTGAATCGGTTGATGATGCAATTGCAACTATTAATGCAACATTCAAAGCCGGTTATACTTATATTGCAATGGCAAGTGGTGTTTTAAATCCTGATCTGTTTGTTGCTAATCCGGATGGATTGGATATTGGTTTTCAGTTATTGGTAAAAGAAAATACTGAAGCATTTAGCGACAGAGCCAATGGATTGGAATTTTTTGGAGTGCATGGATCACCTGATGCTCCAACAGTTGATATTATTGCTCGTGATGTAAGTACATTATTAGACAATGTATCTTATGGTGCAGTTTCCGGCTACCAGATAGTTCCTGCAAATACTACTTATATTTTAGATGTTGCTTTAGGTGATGCGCCTGAAACTGTAGTTGTATCTTACGAAGCAAATTTAACGGGAGTATTGGGTCAGAGTGCAGTCGTATATGCAAGTGGTTTTCTTTCTCCGGAATTAAATCCCGAAGGTAGTCAGGCATTTGGATTATATTATACCTTAACAGATGGCACAACCGGTGCATTTCCTGTATATGTTATGCGCACAGGTGCAGATCTGATGGGGAATGATATAGTATATCCTAATCCCGCAACTGATAAATTAAATATAAATGTTCCGGCTGGTTTTAATGGAAATGTAAGTGTTGTTTCCATTAATGGACAAGTGCTTAAAAATATGCAGATCAGCTCTGAAGTTGGAGAAAACATTCAATTGAATATTGCTGATCTAGCTACTGGGATTTATACTGTTAATTTAAATTCATCTACAGGTTTGATAACAAATAAAATAGTAGTTGAATAATCAAATATTAGTAAATAAAAAAGCCGGCAGTGATGTCGGCTTTTTTATTTTAAATACTATTTGTTTAAATATTATTGCTCATTTACTCATTACCGAATGTTTTATCTCCTCCATAATAAAAAAATATTAAAAAAAGTCCTATTCAAACCTGTTCTTCTCAAACCCCAGCCATTCCAATGCAGTTCCATTCATCAATCTTTCCACAACAGCATTATCAAATGCCATACTTTCAATTAATTTCCCCGGATGATGTTCACCTAATGGAAAAGGGTAATCGGAGCCCATTGCCAATTGTTTCGGCCCACACAATTCCAATAGATAATTCAGCATGAGTGGATCGTGCACTAAAGTGTCGAGATAAAATTTATCGAGATATTGACGCGGATTAATTTTATTATCAATTGCAACAAGATCAGGACGCACATTAAATCCGTGTTCAATTCTTCCAATAGTGGATGGAAAACTTCCTCCTCCGTGAGCAAAAGCAACTTTTAAATTTGGTAATTTTTCAAAAATGCCACCAAATATCATGGAACAAATTGCGAGAGATGATTCTGCCGGCATTCCAACAAGCCAGGGCAGCCAATATTTATTCATTTTATCTTTTCCCATCATATCCCAGGGATGAACAAAAATGGCTGCATTTAATTTTTCAGCCGCCTCAAAAAATGGAAATAATTCTTCTGCATTTAAATTCCAGTCGTTAACGTGACTTCCAATTTCAATTCCCGCCATTCCGAGTTCCTGTATACAGCGCTGCATTTCCTGAATACTCATTTGAGGATCCTGTAAAGGAACAGTTCCTAAACCTACAAATCTTTTTGGATTACGCGAAACAACTTCTGCAATAAAATCATTTTGAAAACGCGAAGTTTCCAATGCATAAGCTGCATTTTTCTCCCAGTAATGAAACATCACCGGAATTGCACTTAACACCTGCACATGAACACCGTGTTCATCGCAATCTTTTAAACGCACATCTGCATCCCAACAATTGGATTCTATCTCCCTAAAAAATTTGTCTCCCTGCATCATTCGGGCACAACCGGCACAATGATGATCGAGATGTATATAACGTGAATCAAAAAATTTCTCACTCCACTTCGGTAAATGTTCGGGAATGATATGAGTATGAATATCGATTTTTAACATCAGATCTATTTAAACTTTGGTATGGATCTGCAAATTTCGATTAAAATTGGTATATAAAAAAAGAGGACCGCGGATGACGCGGATTTGGCGGATTAAAGGGATAAAAAAAGAAGAAGTAGATTGGGATTTAAAAAAGAAAATAAGGTGGAACCAGCCAGTTGGTTGCTGGCGCGGGTGACACGGATCAGGGCGACCTAAAGGGATAAAAAAAAAGAGAGTAAATTGGGATTCAAAATATGGTATGGATTAGGATTATTCCCTTCTCAAAAAATTATTTCAGCAATGGTTTTCTTTTGTTATTAAATACTTTTCTTTTAAACTGAGGTCGTTTCCCGAAATTGAGTAATAATCATACTTCGATAGTTGTTGCTTTTAAGTAATTTACAAGTTGATATTCATCTTCCTTACATAGAGACTCTGCAGTTTTGTTTTCTATGATCACACAATTTTCAATCACAAGATCGGAATTATAACGACCAACGATCTGGCCATAATAATAAACAATCACGGCTTCCTGTTGGTTAACAATTAAATCCATCTTTCTTAATTCTATAACCAACGCATTTTCATACACTTTTTCCAAAAATCCATATCCCAGTGTATTATAAACAGTATAAAATGCCTTAATTATTTTCCGGGTTAATTCACTATGTAATAAATTATCATTGCCTAAGTCCTTCACATTATCCTTCATCTGCAAATTATTAAAATAAAATAAATTCTTATTGTTCCCAAATATATTCGGTCATACGAAATAAATATATTCAGAAAATAAGTTCTATAAAATTATATATTTTATTCTATTCACACAAAAAAAATCTAATTTCACCAGCACACTTCAATGTAGCCGAGTATTTTTATTTAATCAATTAATTTATCCAGTAAAAATATTATTTTATCAAAGACATCACACATGTTTGCCGCCAGGCAAATTCCTCCATTTAATCCGTAATTTCATCCAAAAAAAATCCTTTTTTTCCGCCCGATCAGCGTCATCCGATTTCTTTTTTTTAATCATTTATTATCTGCCAAAAAAAATCCTTTTTTATCCGCCAAATCCGCGTCATCCGCGTTCCCCTTTTTTCACCCTATTGACCTTCACCCTGTCACACCGGCGGCTCCATCACCATCCCACAACTTTTACAAGTGCGCAGATCAACATCTAAATAAAATTTATTTAAAATCTGAGGTAATTGATTTACAATATCTTTTAATGGAAAATGTTCTTCATGTAATTTGGTATTGCATTTTTCACAAAACCACATACACGCATCAAATTCTTTTTCTGTGCGGTAGCGTTCAATTACCAATCCAACCGTATTTGCCGGACGACGAGGAGAATGCGGAACATTTGGAGGCAACAAAAACATATCCCCTTCCTTAATTTCAATATTTCTCGCCTTACCATCTTCCTGAATACAAACAGTAATATCTCCTTCCACCTGATAAAATAATTCCTCGCCATCCTCAAAATGAAAATCTTTGCGCGCATTTGGTCCGCCAACCACCATAACAATAAAATCTTCATTTGCCTTATAAACCTGCTGATTTCCAACCGGTGGTTTTAATAAGTGACGATTTTCGTCTATCCATTTTTTTAAATTAAAAGGTGCTGCTACTGCCATAACTTTGATTGTTTAATTTTGAAGTAAATTTATAAAGAATTATGAATATCAGTTTGGAAAATAAATCCGCTATCGTTTGCGGTAGTACTCAGGGAATTGGCAAAGCCTGTGCAATGGAACTTGCAGGTTTGGGTGCAGAAATTATTTTGATCGCACGCGATAGTGAGAAGTTAAAATTGGCACTTTCTGAATTGCCCGAAACAATGAATCAAAAACACCGGTTTCTGGTGGCCGATTTTTCTAAACCGGAGGAGTTGAAAGCAAACGTTTTGCGTTTTTTGGAGGAATATCAAAAACCTGTTCATATTCTCATAAACAATACCGGAGGTCCCGCTGCCGGAAAAATATTTGATGCGTTGGAAGAACAATTTTTAAACACCTTTAATGCTCATCTCATCTGCAATCATATTCTTGCTATGGCAGTCTTGCCAGGTATGAAACAAGCAGAATATGGCCGTATTATCAATATCATATCTACTTCTGTAAAAACTCCTATTCCAAATCTTGGTGTTTCCAACACAATTAGAGCTGCAGTTGCCAACTGGGCTAAAACCCTTGCAGGAGAAGTGGGACAATACAATATCACAGTAAATAACGTCCTCCCGGGCGCAACTAAAACTGAAAGACTAAAAACCATCATTCAAAATAATGCATCTAAAAACAATGCAGATCCGTCAGAAGTTGAACAAAAAATGATGGAAGAAATACCTATGAAACGTTTCGGTGAAGCAAGTGAGATAGCGAATGCCGTAGCATTTCTGAGTTCCCCTGCTGCTGCCTATATCAATGGAATTAATTTGCCGGTTGATGGTGGTAGAACAGTGAGTTTGTAAAACAATGTTCTGACAAGTAGTAGATCTCCTGCGTCGATCACAGCATGTTTCAGTTCAGGGTTCTGAGTTCAGGGTTAGGTGTTCTTCTTTTTTAGCCTTTCCCAACCCTTCCTTCCTTTCTCAGCATCCGTAGCTTTAGCGAAGGATGCTCCTTAGATCCTTCCCTTCGAATCTTCTCCCTTCGAATCTTCGAATCTTCATCAATGATGATGCCCTCCCGGACCATGAACATGACCATGCTCAAGTTCTTCTGCAGAAGCGTCTCTAACCTCAAGAATTTCTCCTTTAAAACAGAGATTTATTCCGGCTAGGGGATGGTTAAAGTCAAGCAGTACCTCAGTTTCGCCAACTTCTGCAACTCTGGCTCGGATAAGATTTCCACCCTGATCGCGCAGGTTTATCACTTTATCAATTTGTAGAAGATCCTCTGCTATCTGGCCGTCGACAATAAATATATCTTTAGGAACGTATTCCAGAGCACTATCGTCAAACTCGCCATAGGCATTAGCTGAGGCTATCTGAAATTCGAAAAAACTACCCACCGTTTTTCCTTCCAGATTCGTTTCAAATTCGGGTAATAAACCCCCCGCTCCGAATAAAAATACAAAGGGCTGATCAGCATTCACTACTTCAATCAGATCGCCGTCTGCGTTATCTTCACGCAGTTCGTATGTAAGAGATATTACCTTGTTTTTTGCAATAGACATATGGTAAAATTTGTTAAACCCGCAAAATTAATGATAATCTGAGTATCTGAAGCATGATTTTTGCTGTTTTGAGGCGGTTTTAACAGAGCAAAACAAACATTTTGATACCCAAATACAATAAAAGAAAGCCTTAATATTGTTCAAAACCCAATAATCATTAGCTTTGCAGTCCTTTTAATTCACCATAAAACAAAAATTAACTTTCCACATATGCAAATGAATGTTTTAAAAACCTTGTTTCTGTTGCTAGTATTGGTGTCAGCGACATCAACCTATGGCCAAAACGGAAAGACCGGATCCAATAGCGAAGTGCTTTTTACCGTTAATGGACAAGCGGTTACAAAAGAGGAGTTCCTTTATGTTTACAAAAAGAACAATCCCGACAAACAAAACGATTTTTCCAAGGAAAGCCTGAACGAATACCTTGAGCTTTATATCAATTTCAAATTAAAGGTTACAGAGGCGAGAGCTGAAAAAATTGATACTACTGAAAAGGTTAGGGAAGAGCTTCAAAAATATGGTGATCAACTGATCAAATCCAATTTTGACAAAGAAGTACTGGAACCCGCAGCTGTTCGCATGTATGACCGCATGCAAACAGAGATTTTGGTTTATCATATTATGGTAACGCTTGATCCTGCTCTAAAAGGAGCAGATAGCTCAGCGGCTTTTGCCAAATTAAACGCAGTGCATGATCGTTTATTGAAGGGTGAAGATTTTGGGAAGCTTGCAGCAGAAATTTCTGCTGATAAAAACAATCCCAACGATCCAGGTTTAGTGGGTTGGATTACTACGGGACAAATCCCGGATGTGAATTTTGAAAATACCGCATTCAGTTTAACACCGGGAACATTTTCTCCCGTTATTAAAACCAAATTCGGTTATCATATCCTTAAAGTTGTAAAAGAACGCCCGGCATCGGGAACTGTTACGGTTGCGCATATACTTATCAAAACACCAAAGGATGCAAAACCGGAAGATATTGCTAAATCGAAAGCAAAGGTTGACAGTATTTCATCAGCAATAAAAGCAGGTGCCGATTTTGACGAAATGGCTATGTTATATTCTGAAGATAAGACCAGCTCTGCAAACGGAGGAAAACTTGAACCATTTACAACCGGTAAAATGGTTATGCCTTTTCAGGAAACTGCTTTTGCTTTAAAAAATCCGGGTGATGTTGCAAATCCCGTTCAAACTGCCTTTGGTTTTCATATCATTAAATTGATTGATAAAAAACCAAACGGTTCTTATGCAGAAATGAAAGAAGAATTAAAAGGTAAAATTGAAAAATCTCCTGAATACAAAACATTGCGGACCGAATTTGTTGAAAAGGCTAAAACAAAATACGCCTTCTCCGAAAATATAGCTGCAAAAAAAGAAATGCTTGTTTTATTGGATTCCAGTTTTATAAAAAATAACTGGAGCATGAGCAGAGCGGCAAATATGAATAAGACCATGTTCACTATTGGAAATAAATCTTTTACTCAACAGGATATGGCTTCTTATCTCGATATTAATCAACGCAGTTCACGCGATAAGAATATTGAAGAAAAATACAATAAACTCTACATCAGTGCAATGGAACAAACAGTTATCGAGTACGATCTTGCTGAACGCAATATTGATTTTAAAAGATTACTGCAGGAATATCGCGACGGACTTCCATTGTTCGCTATGTTGGAACGCAAAATATGGTCTAAAGGATCAACCGATTCGGTGGGATTAAAAAATTATTACGATCAGCACAAAAGTGAATATATGTGGGAGGAAAGAGTTGACGCAAGTGTATATACCTGTATTGATGCAAAAACTGCCAAAGAAGTAAAAAAACTTGCAGAAAAAAACACTTCGGATAAAGACATTATGGCAAAATATAACACCGATTCTACCGAATTGGTTACTATAAAAAGTGCTCTGTTTTTACCCGGTCAGGATACCAATGTTGATAAGCTGAATAAAAAACCAGGGACAGGGGAAGATATTTTAAATGCAAACGGCTCCGTTACATTTGTGATGTTGCGCAAAGTTGTTGCACCAACAAATAAAACTTTGGACGAAGCACGCGGTTATGTAATTTCTGCATATCAGGATGAATTGGAAAAACAATGGATAGCAGAATTACATAAAAAATATCCGGTAAATGTCGACCAGAAAGTATTTAATTCAATGGTAAAATAAATTGCCTGTTAAAAAGATATTCATAGCACTACTAATATGCACAGTGGTTCCCGGGTGTAAAAAAAATACTCCGGAAAATGATAGAGAACCACTTGCAAGAGTGTACGATAAATATCTTTATAGATCTGACGTTCAAGGTTTAATAAATGAAAGTACCAGCGGAGAGGACAGTGCCAGAATAATAAATGAATATATCGACAACTGGATACGCCAAAATCTTATCCTTAAAGTTGCCGAAGATAATTTACAATCAACGGTAGGAGAGATAAATAAACAGGCACAGGCGTATAAAGAATCACTGATTATATATGCCTATGAAAAACAATGGCTGGCTGAAAACCTTGATACTATAGTAGCAGAAGACACTTTAAAAACCTATTTCGAACAAAACGGAAAGGACTTTATTTTAAAAGGCGATATATATAAATTGGCATATGCCGTTACTCCTTCAACGAATAAAACCGCCGATTCCATTCAATTTTGGTTTTCAAGGGGCATAGAGAAATATCGGTACGATCTTGAGCGTTATTGTGCTTCAAATTGCCGCCAGTTTTCACTTAACTCCGATAAATGGCTAAATGAAGACGGGCTCTTTAAACTTTTACCCTACAATATGTATGCTGAGGGTAAATTCAGAACAAAAGGACCGGTTTATTATAATGATGGACAGGATAAATATTATGTGAAAGTGGAAGATTATTATATTTCAGGTAACAATGCACCATTCGAATATTATAAAGAAGGAATTAAAGATATAATTATTAATAAAAGAAAAATGGAGTTGATAAATAATACCTATCAGCAAATTTATCTTGAA
>JAYSYX010000270.1:0-9329 GCA_043727235.1 Bacteroidota bacterium | reverse complement strand
ATATAACTTGCTAATGGAAATTACTTCATGAAATGAATGTTTCCACTTTGGCATCAGGAATTTATATTGTAAAATTAACAACAGATTACAAACAATTTACTGAACAATTTTAGAATCAGTAAATAAGAGTCGCACACAAATCAGTATATGGCTGCCTGTTAAAAAGGGCAGCCATTTTTTTATGTCTTGTCAGAAAGGTTTTCAGAGGTATTTGCAGCATCAGTTCTTAAATAGGTAAATAAAATGGCATAACTGAAAAATGTTGACACAAAGAATAAATAGTAGTAAGGCACCTCTATCATGTTGTAAAAAAATACAAGGACTAATTTAAGACTACACAAAGCGAAAAAATCGGAATTGAGTTTTCGTTTTTTATTGATTATCGCATAAATCAATAAAAGCAAAAAGGGTAAAATAGCAGCAACAATGATTTGAATATTGTGCAAAAAATGAATTTGCGAAATGTCAAAATACTTTGTATAGCCTAAACTATTCTCATAATATTTACCGGTCTCATCATTATAATTATAATTCCATGCCTGGTCAACTCCTACTTTATAATCGGAGGGGATATTGATAAAATATTCCGGTTGCTGAAATCCGAATGGTATTAAAAATACTAATAATACTATAACTGCAATTACAGAAGTTATTATATATGTGTTTTTTCTTGAATCGTAAAAAAACACGTATAGCAAATACACGGGCACCCAGAAAAATAGTGCAAACCTGCTCAAAAGGCAACAGGCAATAGCAATTCCAATGAGTATGGGTTTCTTTTTCGCTAAAGCAAATCCCAATAATAAATAATAACCAATTACAATTCCTTCTTCTGTATTGCCCAAAGTAATGCGGTCTTTCACCAATAGGAAGTTCAGCAATAGGAAAAGAGAAATAAAAGTGAATATTAGAATGAAAGGATTGCCTGCATATCCCGATGGCAATATTTTAAATGTTAAAAATAATCCACCCAATAAAAATACGGTTGTTGTCCATCGCACATCAATGCCTAAATATTCTGCAACGGTAAATGGCAGCCACATCATTGGCATATAGGGTGGTTGTTTGCCGTCCCATATCTCAGGAATTGGAGCATATATTTTTTCACCGGATAACAATCTACTACACATTTCTTTAATTTGCGGCAAGGTGTCAGATATTTTATAGTCCAACGAATGTGAACGCATAATACCTGTCATAAAAAAACTAAAATATAAAACAATAAATGTGAAGAAGGAATAAAGCAAAATTTTGTTAGTTCGAATATTGAACTTGTTTGAAGAATTGAATAACTTATTTTTTTTTGGAGCTAACATAGGAATTAAAGCAATTCCCAAACCTGTAATAAAATACATTATAGCAATTATGTCGATACGTTTTCCATTCTCTAATAAATAAGTACAGCAAAGCGTTTCCACCAGTGTAAAAACAATAAGCAATAAGATAAACGGGGGAAATGACTTCAAAAGAAGTTTCATAGTATTAAAAAAGACATAAGCTTTCCCTTAAATGGAAAGTTGATGTCTTAACTGTTTTATTGGGTCACAGAAATTTTTTCTGTATACACTGCTGTGTTTTTGTCATTGAGCAAACGCACAAAGTAAATGCCTTGCGGTAATTCAGTGATATCAAATGTCATTTTTCCGGAAGAGGTGTTCCATTTAACTTCCTGAACCGACATGCCAACAATATTTACGATCTCCACTTTTGAAATATGTGCACTAAACGATGCAACAACATTTAAAGAGTTAATAGCGGGATTCGGATAAACAGAAAAACTATTATCCAGAGAGGGAGATATTAAAACAGTTGCGCAATCTTCTTCCGCAACACCCAAACGCGCGTGAAATACTCCTAAGGCATTATAGTTTGCACTATCTAATACGCTGTAATAAACTATTTCTACTGTTCCACAACCTGGTATCGGATGATATTCGCCATCGTAGTAATTACGGGCATCAAATCTAACATAAACAGTTCCTGAAGTTCCGCCAACCGATTCGAAATAATCAGTAGGTTCATCTGTATTTGGGCCATAACATAAGTTATAATCACAAACGGAAGATGACCAGAAATCAGGTATGTCATTTACCCTGCGCACCCAGTTCATCGCTTGAGTTTCTCCGGTATTTTGAAGTGTGATGTGCACTTCCACAAGTTCAGAAGGATCTCCATCCACTTCCGCATAGGCCGGATCGAGGGTGATATATTGAGCATATAAACTCATACTGCCTAAAAGGGATAAAAACAATAATGATCTTTTCATTGTATTAAATTTAAAGTGAACAGGACGGATAAAATTATCCGACCTTTTATTGTTTTATTTAATAATATTTAATTTTTCAGTTTGCGTTTTTATCAGTCCATCAGTCAGATAATAAAAATACATACCGCTGTTAAGATCAGATACATTCAAAGGATATGAAGTTGTTCCACCTGAAATTGGAACGATCATAACGATACGACCTGAAATGTCAGTAATATTCATTGTATAATCTTTATCCAGATTTGTAAAGCTGATAGTGGTAACATCAATAGCCGGATTTGGATAAGCACAACCTAATAAATTTTGAATTTCATTATCAAAAGCAATTCCATTTAATTCCCCTTTAAAATAAAGATAAGTTGCATTCATTATTGCATTTCTCACTGCTTCATCTTCTATCATTTCAAGTCCAACTCCTAAATAAACAGTTTTATAATCAGAAGTTTCTGATCGAACACCACCAACTTTAGTTCCTGCATTGTAAGTAAAAATGTCAAATGCATCACTTCCCATTGCTTCCATTTGTTCAGGGTAATAATTAACCGGGCCATAAGTTTCGGAAATATTACTTTCAGCAACTGCACCATACCATTCATCACTTGCAACAGCTGTAAATGAAGTAGCACCGCTTGCAATATCATTTACAAAAGATGCATGTAAATAATCCTCATAAAAATTTAAAGCCTCAGGATAATAAGCTGCATAATAATCAACTTCCCATCCTATATCTTGTCCTGCAATAAATAGATTCCCACCATTATCAAGAAATTCTTCTAATTGTTCAATTTTTACTGCATCATCTACTAACGCCGGAAATGTCCATGCAACATTGTAATAAATATTTTCAATTCCATCTAACGCAGCTCCGGAAAATCCTTTTTTCATTGTAAAATGTGAGGTTGATGCAAAGGTTGTTATACCTGCTGCATCTAAGGCATCTACATATAAAGTTTCAAAATCGTAAGTATCATAAGGAGTTCCGTCACCGTAACTCACTTCGTTATTTACAATCAGATCAGTTACACCTGAAATTGTAAAATAGGTTAAGACCTGAGGTAAAATATCAGGATTGTCAGGGAATTCTACAGTAATAGTATATTCACCAATACCTGCACTTGTTCCAACATTCACTTCAAGATCAATGGGTAAAACACTAGATGCATTTATTGATGTTGTAGCAGTAGATGTATAGGTCATTCCATTATAATCGAAGGAAGAACTCCAGTCGGCAGGCTCGCTTTTAGTTAGAGTTATTGTAATATTAGTATTAGAAAGGCCGAGATTTTCAACATTTCCTGTAAATGATTCAGGAGACCCAGCCGTGCCATTTGTGAAAACTACCGGAGCAATATTATAAACTTCTACCAGTGGATCACCTGCAGCACCTGAATTTAATACCTCTTTTGTAGATACATTCTGAACCCATGCAAGCGCATAAATTTCTTCATCTACATAAACCGGATCTAATTCATAAGAATAATCAAAGGTTACCGAAGAACCTAAAGCAGCTGGTGTGTAAGTAACTCCACCCGTTCCTGTAATCGATTCACGGAAAACATTTGGGAATTCTGTTTCGCCATTGCTTCCGGGAGCACTCACATAATCAACCAGATGTTCAACAACCGCAGCTTTTAATTTATAAGTGCCTGCCGGAATAGTTCCAACTGTTTGAATTTCAATGTATACGTTTCTGGTAGTTCCCACTGTTGTTTCAGAAACCAAGATCCTGATAGGGCTGTTTTCGGTAGTTAAATTATTAATTACATCCTGCGTAACTGCTACCGGACTTCCTACACTTGTTCCGTTTTGAATCATATCCGGAACTCCGGAAACACCATAATAACTCACCATTTCATCACTCTCTGATGGGTTAAAATCATACATTTCATCAGTTCCCGGCCATGAAGTGTGATATGCAACATGGTGCATATTTGATTCATTCGCATAATAAACCTCCTGAAAGAAAGGGTTTTGATCAGCACAGGGCGCACAGGATGCCTGTGTAAAGTGTTCAAATAATGGATATTTTTTGGCTTGCGCAAAATTTGTATTACAAATAAAAAGCGCTGCCATCAGCATTGAAGTGTAAAGAATTTTTTTCATCATTTTTTTTTTGAGATTCTAAAGGTATAAAGGTAAAATGAAAAAAACAAGCTGAAAACACCCTCTGACACGAATATGTCATATTTAAGGATATTTCAGAATTTTTTTAAATTCAGCGAAGAATTCCCTTTTTAATTAAAATCATACAAATAGCAGGATACAGGTATCGGTGAGCGAAACAATTTAACTTTGCAAAATGTATCAAAAAACAGATGCTCAAATTATTAAAAAACTGACAGCCATAGTAGGGGAAAATTATGTGCTTCTGGATAGGGAGAATATGGAAAAATACGCTTCTGATGAAACCGAGGATCTCCAGTTTTTTCCTGAAGTAATAGTAAAGCCCGAAACGCCGGAGGAAATATCTCAAATATTGGTACTCGCAAATGAATTCTTTATTCCTGTAACTCCTCAGGGTGCAAGAACCGGTTTAAGCGGAGGGGCATTGCCACTTTATGGTGGAATCGCCCTCAGCATGGAGCGTTTCAATAAAATTTTGTTTTTGGATGAACGCAATTTACAAATAACAACTGAACCAGGAGTGATTACAGAAATCTTGCAAAATGCCGTTATCGAAAAGGGATTGTTTTATCCTCCCGATCCTTCAAGTAAAGGAAGTTGTTTTATAGGTGGAAATGTTGCAGAAAATGCGGGTGGACCTAAGGCAGTTAAATATGGGGTGGTGAAGGATTATGTATTAAATCTACAAGTAGTATTACCCACAGGAGAGATAATTTGGACCGGTGCCAATGTTTTAAAAAATGCAACAGGTTATAATCTTACCCAATTATTTGTCGGGAGTGAAGGAACACTCGGAATTATTACCAAGATAGTTTTGAAATTAATTCCATATCCAAAATATAATTTATTGATGTTAGTGCCTTTTTTTTCCGCAACAAAAGCATGTGAAGCGGTTTCGGAAATATTCAGGGCCGGACTTACTCCTAGCGCAATGGAATTTATGGAGCGCGATGCAATTGATTTTGTTTTGAAATATAACAATGATATTAATGTAAAAATTAAAGAGGGAATTAATGCGCATTTATTAATAGAAGTAGATGGAAATAATACAGATATTTTAATGCAGGAATGCGAAACAATTTCTTCCATTGTAGAAAAATTTGAATGTGATGAAATTTTATTCGCAGAAACCGAACGCGAAAAAAATGACCTATGGAAAATGAGGAGAAAAGTTGGTGAAGCAGTAAAACAAAATTCAGTATATAAGGAAGAGGATACCGTAGTTCCCAGAGCCGAGTTAGCTGTTTTATTGCAAGGTGTAAAAAGCATAGGAGAAAAATATGGATTCCGCTCTGTTTGTTATGGCCATGCCGGGGATGGCAACCTGCACGTAAATATTTTAAAAGGGGAACTTTCTGATGATCAGTGGAATCAAAATCTGCCGGAGGGCATACGAGAGATTTTTCGCCTGGTTATAGGATTGGGAGGAACACTCAGTGGCGAACACGGAATCGGCTTGGTTCAAAAACCCTTTATGAGCTTGGCTTTCAGCGAAATTCAATTAAATATTTTTCAAAATATAAAGGCACTTTTTGACCCAAATTGCATACTCAATCCAGGAAAAATTGTCGACCGAAAATGATAGAAAACATATATTTCCTATAATTTTCTTGGAAAGTTGAAATTTTTGCCCTAATTTTTGCGCAACAAACGGAGCAACGCTGCGTATAAACTTAAAAATTTGCAATTTAAAAATCCTTACTGAAAGGCAACATTTCAGTTATTGTAAGAAACCACACACAGGTTTATTTATTTATTGTAAGTATTGATATGCATAAATATATTGTGAAGATCGGTTTCAAACTTATACTATTTTTTAGTGTGTGTATTAATGTACGAGCACAAGAATTTATAGGATTACGCACAGATAATTATGCGGGTTCAAATGGCATGTTATTAAATCCTGCCATGCCTATTACCGGAAAATTGCCATGGGATATTAATGTATTTGCACTCGGGGTATATGAAGACAATAATTATATTTCCATTCCCGAAAATATGATAAAATTTGTAACCACTGCTGATAGCATTATTGATATTGATTATTTTAATCCTAAAAAAATATATGCGCATGGAAACGTTTTGGCGCAATTGCCATCCGCATTTTTTAAGTTTGATGATTTTGCCGCGGGAATATTCTTTACGGCAAGAGCAGCAGGTTACGCCTTAAGTGAAAATGAGGTGCATGGAATACAAGGAATAAAGGATGTTCCGCTTTATACAAATATTGATATGCCTGCCTTTAATGCTGGTGTTTTGGTTTGGTCGGAAATAGGGCTGAATGCTGAAGTTACGTTGGAAAGAAATTCGGTATTTGCAGTGCATTTAGGAGGAAATCTTAAATACCTCAGCGGACTGGAAGCATTAGGGTATGAAAATAATTCGGAATTTACTTATGTTAGAGATACCGTGAATACAACAGCAACGCATTTTGATTCCGACTTTGATTATACGAAAAATCTCGGTTCAAATCAGTTGTACGACCGAAGCAATTTTGGAATTAACGGATCAGGTGTTGGTATTGATGTAGGACTGATGTATGAAGTTAAAAAACGGTCTCAATTCAAATTTTCCAAGAATCTGGAATATATCTGGAAGTTCGGATTTTCTATAGTTGATCTTGGAATAATAAAATACAATAAAAATTCAGGCACCTATCATCTTGTAAATGAAGAATCGTTAATTGTCTCCAATGCGGAATTGGACTCTATTGACGATATTGATGAATTTAACCGTGCCGGAGCCAGAATTATTTATGATCTGAGTGCTGCAGCAAAAGATGGTAGTAGTTTTTCAATGTATTTACCTGCCGCATTCGTTTTAAGTGCTGAAAAATCCTTTAATAAAAATATTTATGCACAGGCAATGATTGTGCGTAGAATTCCGCGTTTTAATACAAATCTTATTGCACGTTCCAATGTTTTTTCCTTAACCCCACGGTTCGAAACAAGAAATGTGAGTTTCTGCATACCAATGCAGGTTTATGAGGACAGGGAGTTTAGAATTGGAGCAGCGGCGCGATTTATGTTCTTTACCGTAGGATCTGATAATTTATTGACATTTACAAAACAGTCGGAATATTCATCCATTAATATGTATGTTGGAATAAAATTAAATCCCTACTGGTTACTTCCGGAGAATAGGGTGAAGTTTTTAGATTGTTTGAAAATGTGAATCGGGTTTTTCTTTAAGCTGTTTTTCTATACCATTGATCACAATTACAAATTCTCCTTTTGCAATTTTATTTTTGAAATGATCGTGCACTTCTATAAAACTTCCACGAACTGTTTCCTCAAATTTTTTTGAGATCTCTCTCGATACACTCACTTTTCTTTCAGGGAAAATTTTTCCGAGTTGGTCCAGTGTTTTTAAAATTCTATACGTTGATTCATACAATATCATTGTTCGTTTCTCCGCAGATATTTCACGCAATTTTGTTTCACGACCTTTTTTTTGCGGTAAGAATCCTATAAATACAAATTCGTTGATAGGAAATCCTGAATTGACCAAAGCAGGAACAAAAGCCGTTGCTCCCGGTAGGGTTTCTACCAATATATTATTTTCAACACAAAGATGCACTAATAAATAACCAGGATCGGATATTCCCGGGGTTCCGGCGTCAGAGATCAAAGCAATATTTTTTCCATCCGAAATTTCCTGCACAATTTTTTTTACAGCTTCATGCTCATTGAATTTATGATGAGAAATTGATTTTGTGGTTATTTCATAATGACGCAATAACACGGAAGATGTGCGGGTGTCCTCGGCTAATATCAGATCAACTTCCTTTAATAACCGGATCGCCCGAAGCGTCATATCTTCCAGATTACCAATCGGAGTTGGAATTATATATAATTTCCCCTGAACCATTAAATTAAAATCCGTTTATCTGTTGCCATTCAATACCTGTTTGATAAATAAATACATCATCCGGTCTTTTTTGTTTAAAGGTAATGATATATGCATGACTCCATTCATCTATATCCACTTTATAAAATTCATTTTCATAATCACTTGCTCCAATTCCCCCACGCCACCACCAGTTTCCCCATTGCTCAAAACTCACTTTTAAAGTTACCGAATCAATTATTTCCGTTGATACAGCATTTTTAAGATCAGTCATATTAAACTGTAAAATCTCATGAACATCTCCTGCAATTAGGCGGTTCTCCTTTAGATGTAAAGCTGACTTGAATTTACTGCTTGTGCCATTATCCCTATATAAATAAGCACCATTAAAATTATCTGGAATGTTTAGAATAAAAACACGACTCGCATCGTCCCACTGAAAATTTGTTTCCAAAGCACTTTGAACAATTCCCGCATTTTTCCAGCTTGTAAGGTTCTTGTTCAACAAAAAAACAGAAACTACAGAAAATAGTAATACCATGTATACAGCACCTTTACGATAGATCCCAAATAAAAAAACACACAAACTAAGAAGAATAAATGCACTCGCAAGATAACCCAACCTATCTCCTTCAATTGTTATAGTATTAAAAAATAAATTCAAAACAGGCAATAGTGCTGCTCCGAAACATAAGAACAACAGAATACTTTTATTTAATGCATTGCGAAATATTTTTATTACAGCGTATAACAAAACAATTAGTAAAAAAAGTCCAATTGTGAAAAACATGAGAAAGGTTGTATCTGATAATGCCACAAATTTCTCCTTTAAAAAAGCTATCAAAAAGTTGCCAAAAAGCAGAAATTTAAAAACGTATTTACTGAAATTTGAGACCAATTCAACTATCGAAAATTTAAGGTGGGTGGATGCTCCGTAATGCCCAACCCAGCTGCCTAAGATGAATTTATTGGCAACGAAATAAAATATTATTATTAAAAAAATTGGCATTAATACCAAAAGAAAAATTTGGCGTTTTGGGAACAACGAAATATTCTCCTTTATAAACAAGAATAAAACTATTAATATAAA
>JAYSYX010000269.1:0-9357 GCA_043727235.1 Bacteroidota bacterium | reverse complement strand
AAACACAAATTCCGGTAAATCCCTGATGCCCGAATGTTTCAGCGGATGCATATTCACTGCATGGAGATGTATTGATCAAATCGGGTTTATCGAAACCCATTCCGCGGCGTGAGATACTGCTTTGTTTTTTTGTCCAGGCATTAATTGTATGTTCCGGTAAATACTGCACACCACCATAATGTCCTCCGTTCAATAACATCTGATACATAATTGCGAGATCTTCTGCATTGGAAAATAAACCGGCATGTCCTTCCACTCCGCCCATCATAGCAGCACCCATGTCGTGCACATATCCCTGTACAGTCTGGTAACGGAAATAATTATCATTTTCGGTTGGGACAATTTGTGTTTTGTCAAAATTATTTAAAGGATTAAAACAGGTTGTCTGCATTCCCAGCGGAGCATAAAACATGGAATTCATAAATCTATCCAAAGGCACTCCGGAAACTTTTTCGGCTATACGTTTTGAAATATATAATCCGAGATCACTATAAACATAATTATTTTTTTCTTTTAAAGGTTTCTTTTGGATCAAACTCCACACAGTATCCTTATAATCATCGCGCATATAAAGTCCATCAGCCACCAATGTTGTGAAACCCTTTATTTTAGACTGGTTATAATAGGCAGGATCAATAGTTCCATCTTCTTTTAATGTTTTTTTGTAAAAGGGTATCCATGCAACAAGTCCCGACTGATGTGTAAGAATATCACTCAATTTTAAATTTGCAATTTCAGTTCCTTTTGTTTCCGGCAAATATTCCACAACAGTTTTAGAAAGATCGATCAGACTATCGCTTTGTAATTTCATCAACATGGAAACTGTTGCAGTTGTTTTTGTGACTGAGGCAAGATCGTAAATACTACTGAGTTCCACGGGAGTTTTTTTATCATATTTATAATAACCATATGCTTTGTCCCAAATTACTTTTCCATTTTTAGCAACTAATACCTGACAACCGGGTGCGGCCTGAACTGCTATACATGCTTTTGCTATGGAATCAATTTTATTTAAATAACGAATATCCATGCCCACCTCTTGCGGAATGGTATATTTTAATCTGTTTAAGGAACCCGTTTGAATACCATCGTTCGCTAAAAATATTCCGGAGCCAACAGGCAATTTTCCATCAAAGGGAATTGCCCCAAACATTGCCATTGCAGTTGCTTGCTGTGTATAAGCATCATCATCGTAAGCAACTATATGATATTGAGCAGTTTCAAATTTTTCCAGTGAATAAGGAGTTCCGAAAACAACAACTGCTGTTTTGGTGTCTTTAGATAGCTTTTTAATTAAATCTTGTGTATTTGAAGTTATTCCATAATCACTGGTTCGAGCGCGTTTCATATCGTGCACACCAACTACAACTACTTCATATTTATTCAGTTTTTCAAACACCTGAATAAAAGTAGCCGGATCCGCATCTTTACTGATCTGAAAATTATCAATTTTAATATATTTTCCCAGATATTCCTGAAAGGTGGATTTTTTCCCATTGCCAACACTTAAGGAAGCGATGAAAATTGTGTCAATTTTTTTAAATGGTATAAGACTGTCAATTCCATTTGCAAGTGTTATACTATTTTCCGTAATTTTTCTTTTTACCAAAGTTGCTTTATCAGAATTAAGATCGAAGGTCACATTTTGCAATTTCACAGGTTTGTATTTATTTAAACCTGTAAATGCCTTTGCTTTTAGAATTCTGCGCACGCTTTCATCAAGTCTCTCTTCGGTAATAGCGCCAATTTCAATTGCTTTTTTTATTGATTCAAAGGCAAGAGGAACATTTTCACTGAACAATAAAAAATCGTTTCCCGCTAAAAATGCTTTTACTTCAAGTTCTCCGGTTTCATAATAAGCACTAACCCCTTTCATATTTAATGCATCGCTGAAAACCAATCCGCGGAAACCCAGAGTATCGCGTAAAAGATCAGTTCCAATTTTTCTCGAAATAGAGGAAGCATGATTATTTACACTATCCAGTGATGGAATATATAAATGCGCCAACATTATTGATCCTAATCCTTCATTCATCAAAATCTTAAAAGGAAATAATTCCAGCGAATCCAGATGCGCATAAGAATGATTAATTATTGGAAGCGTAACATGACTATCAGTTGTAACATCCCCATGGCCCGGAAAATGTTTTCCGCAGGCAAGAATATTATTATCCTGCATCGCATTCATGTACATCAAACCTTTTAAAGCAACATTATATTTATTTTCTCCGAAGGAACGATCACCGATAACCGGATTTTGGGGATTATTATTAACATCAATAACCGGAGCAAAATTGCAGTGCACACCCAATCTTTTAAGTTGTTGCGCAATTAGTTCTCCAACCTCGTAAACAGTGGAGTCATCGCTCATTGCACCCCAGGTGAGCTGGCGTTGGAAGGAAATAACGGAATCGAGTCGCATTGCAGGTCCCCATTCGGCATCCATGGCTATCATGAGCGGAATTTTGGACATACTTTGGTAATTATTGGTCAGTTTTACCTGTCGCATGGGCCCTCCTTGCATAAAAATGAGTCCGCCTAACTGATATTTTTTTATAAGCGTCTCAATTTCCTTCACATGGGCAGCATCCTTATTTGAATAGGCTGCAACCATGAAAAGTTGCCCAATTTTTTGTTCCAGGGTCATAACCTGCATAAGGGAATCAACCCAGGGAAAATTTTGATCATAGTAAGCGAGTTTCTTATCTGTATCAATTTCAGGCGGTTGTACACGGAAAGATGCCGATGCAAATCCGATGGTAAATAATAAAATGAATAAAAATCTAGGATACAAAATTTCTGTTTTTAACTATGACCTTAAAACTAATTGCAAAAGTAATTCGAACTTTATGCCAACAGAGAGTATTTACACATAAACTGTTGTTATCATCACTAAATTTTAGACAATAGTTAAAAGGAATTATCTTTATTTGCAAAGAAACGATGAACTTGTTTTTTTTGATACAACTTTGCAGAAATAATTTAGTCTAGAGAGGTTGAGGCATACATGGCGGATATAATTCACTTATTACCGGATTCGATTGCAAATCAGATAGCTGCTGGAGAAGTAATTCAGCGACCGGCTTCGGCAGTGAAGGAGTTGCTCGAAAATGCCGTGGATGCAGGTGCCACAGAGATAAGGCTGATGGTAAAGGATGCAGGGAAAACGCTGATCCAGGTGATCGATAATGGTTGCGGAATGAGCGTAACTGACGCCAGGATGTGTTTTGAACGACATGCTACATCCAAGATCAGGACGGCGGAGGACATTTTTAAGATCAGAACCAAAGGTTTTCGCGGGGAAGCAATGGCAAGTATTGCAGCCATAGCGCAGGTTGAACTCAAAACCAGATTGCCACAGGAAGAAACAGGTAACAAAATTGTGATCGAGGGGTCTGATATAATTAGTCAGGAACAGGTGCAATGTGCTCCCGGAAGCAATATTTCAGTGAAAAACCTCTTTTATAATGTTCCTGCGAGAAGAAATTTTTTGAAATCGAATACGGTAGAGTTAAAACATATTATTGATGAGTTTGAACGAGTTGTTTTGGCACATCCCGGGATATTTTTCAGTTTGCAGAATAATGGTATAGAATTATTTCATTTAAAACCGGGAAATTATCGTCAGCGGGTAATTCATTTATTCGGAAGTAATTACAATGAAAAACTTGTTCCGATTGAGGAAAATACCTCCGTTGCAAATATTCGCGGATTTATAGGTAAACCCGACTCCGCAAAAAAAACCAAGGGTGAACAGTTCTTTTTTGTAAATAACCGATATATCAGAAGTCCGTATTTACACCATGCGGTAATGAGTGTTTACAATGATCTGATAGCCGAAGGCAATTATCCTTTGTATACAATTTATATAGATATTGATCCGTCTCGTATTGATGTGAATGTGCATCCCACAAAACAGGAGATCAAATTTGAGGACGAACGGATAATTTACACCTTTATTCAGGCAGGTGTACGACATGCTTTGGCACAATATAGTGTTACACCAACTTTGGATTTTAGTCTCGACCCTACTTTTGCAAATCTTCCCAGTTTTTATAAGAAACAACCACAGGATACCGTTTCAAAAAATACCTCATTTAAAACCTATGAAAGCAGGATGAATGAAAATCCTATTTTCGATAAAACGAATTTCCCTGATTTCCAACCAAAAGAATATGATCCTGAATTAACATCCATAGAAAATAAGGAAAAAGAAAAAACCGGCGGAAATGAAGAGAGGATATTCGGATATAATACAGAAACAACACCTTCATTTCAGATCCACAATCAATATATAGTTGCGCAAATTAAATCAGGATTTATTGTAATTGATCAACAGGCTGCGCATGAACGCGTTTTATTTGAAAAATATTTAGCGCAATTGCATAATAAAAAACATCATACACAACAACAATTATTTCCCCAGAGTTTAACCTTGTCAGGAGCTGACGCTGCAATATTACTTGCTTTGTTGCCTGATATTAATAATCTTGGATTTGATATTCAACCATTTGGCAAAGAAACATTTGTAATTCATGGAATTCCAGTCGAGTTTGAAAATGGGAACGAACAAAAAGTGATAGAGGATCTTATTGAACAATTTAAGGAAGATAAGGCCGCATTAAAATTGCACAAACATGAAGGGATAGCAAAATCACTGGCAAGATCAAATTCCATTAAACGCGGACAAAAACTGGATGAACGCGGAATGCGTCATTTGACCGATCAGTTATTTGCATGTTCAACACCTTTTGTTTCCCCATTTGGCACTTTAACATTTACAACATTTTCACTTGACGAATTAGCAAAACAATTTCAGAAAAACAATTAATTATAGATGTCGAATTTTCAATTTACGAGATTTAATTATTTACCACCGGCAGTTAAAAATTTGCTTATTCTGAATGGGTTGGTATTTTTAGCTACACTTGCCTTTCCAGATCTAATTTATACATTGGGTATGTATTATCCTTTCTCACCCAATTTTCAACCCTATCAAATAGTAACACATGTTTTTACTCATGGAAGCCTGGGACATATCTTTTTTAATATGTTCGCCCTGTGGATGTTCGGCTCAGTCTTAGAGAATGTGTGGGGACCAAAAAGATTTTTAATTTTTTATTTTGTTACTGCACTTGGCGCAGCTGCACTTCATATAGGTGTTAATGCATATCAAATATATGAGATAGCCGGGTCTATTAATCCGGTGGGATTAAGATTACCGGAACAGGATATTAATAAAATTCTAGGTTATATGGGTCCAACGGTTGGGGCTTCGGGTGCGGTGTATGGAATATTGATCGCCTTCGGAATGTTATTTCCAAATACCTTATTATATATATATTTTCTTCTTCCAATAAAAGCCAAATATCTGGTAATCATATTAATTGCGATTGAACTCTATTTAGGATTTATCAATAACCCTTCTGATAATGTAGCACACTTTGCACATCTGGGCGGTGCATTGTTTGGATTTTTGATGATAAAATATTGGGGTAGAAATAAACGACGTTTTTATTAATGAATATTTCCGACGATATAAAACATCAGTTCAGGCATGGAAACGCAATAATGAAAATATTGCTGGTGAATGTATTGATATTTGCCGTACAGTCTATTATTTATTTGATCGCATATTTTGGCGGATTTAAGGAGGAATATGTTGTATTTTTAAGTAAATGGTTTTGGGTAAGTACAGATCTCAGTGTATTGATCACCAAACCCTGGACTGTTTTTACTGCAATGTTAATGCATGACCCTGAAGATATTTTTCATATTCTCAGCAACATGTTATATCTCTTCTTTTTTGGAAGAATATTTATAGATTTTATTTCGCAGAAAAATTCATGGCCCTTGTTTCTGACTGGAGGACTGGTTGGGACAATTGTCGCTATTGCAACCTATAATCTGGCACCTTCTGTAAAGGATCTTGTAGGAATTCCAATGGTAGGAGCTTCCGCAGGTGTTATGGCAATAGTTATTGCTGCTGCCACTCTAGTGCCAAATTACAGTGTGAATATTATTTTTATAGGACCGGTAAAATTAATTTATATTGCATTATTGGTTGTGGTAATAGACCTGTTGAGTATTCCATCTGAATATAATTTAGGAGGACATGTTGCACATTTAGGAGGAGCGCTAACAGGATATTTATTTATAAGGTCATATCAAAGCGGGCGACCCTGGTTTGATTGGTGGCCGAAATTTGAAAATTTTATAATGCGTTTATTTGAAAAAAAGAAACCAAAGGTTGTATTTGTGAATCAAAATCCAACCCCTAAAAAAACTGCCATGGGCAGAGATGAGCGCGATATAGACGACCAGGTTAAAACAGATGCCATACTGGATAAAATAAAAGCAGGTGGGTATGATAGTTTAAGCAAGGCGGAAAAAGATTTTTTATTTAAAATCAGCAATAAGAAATGAAGTGGTGGCATAAATTAATCCTGTTTTTTACTATCCTCAATTTAATTTTCCTGATAGGAGCATATATGGCAATGTATATAAGTCCTGAAAGTTTTTGGCCCGTTGCATTTATTGGATTGGGATATATTCCAGTTTTAGTTCCATACCTTTTTTTTATGCTGATTTGGTTTTTTCTCCGGAAGAAAGTATTTTATGTATTGCTGGTATTTTTATTATTAGGATTTAATGCTCACCGGAGTTATTTTGCAGTAGGTTCCATAAGAAAAACGGATACCGATGACAAAAAAATATATACCATTTTACAATATAATGTTCAGGGATTTGACGCATATAATAAAGATGGTAAATACCTGAACAGGGGGGAAATAATTTCCAATATTGAAAAAGCAAACGCGGATATAATTTGTTTGCAGGAATTTAATACCTATCACAATCATCCAACTGAAAAAAGTAATCTGGACATGGTGGTTGCGGCTACGGGGTTAAAACACCAATATTATTTTAAGGCTTATGAAAATAGTAAATCGACAAGAAGTTTTGGGTTGATAATTCTTTCGAGATTTCCTGTCATTAATTCAGGACATCTCGAATATTTATCTCTTAGCAGATTAAATTCCACCATTTATGCTGATCTTTTAATAGAAAATGACACGGTAAGAGTTTTTTCATCGCATTTGCAATCTACTCAATTAAGTCATTACGATCTCGATTTTATTGAGGCAAGTAATGATGCACAAACCGATTTTGACGCCGACAGAATTACAAATAAATTAAAGATGAGTTATGCATTGCGTGCACAGGAGGCCGATAGTGTTGCAAATTATTTAAAAAGATCGCCTCACCCCATTATTTCCTGTGGCGACTTTAACGATACTCCAGTTTCATATACCTATAAAAAAATGAGCGGAGATCTGCAAGATGCATTTTTGCAAAAGGGATTTGGTATTGGGGCAACTTATGCTCCCTTTCCTTTTATCCGAATCGATTATCAATTATTTGATGAGGACAAATTTGATATTGTTGATTTTAGAAGGATAAAAGAAAGATCAAGTGATCATTATCCTTGTGTTACTACTTTTGTTTTAAATGAGTGATAAAATGAGTAATGAGTTATGAGCCTGCCTGCCGACTGCGTCAGCGTCAGGCAGGTAATGAGTTTGATCCACGTCTACCGAATGTTTTTACTCTTGACTAATGACTATAGACGGAAAGTGGTGAGTGGTGAGATTCCCTCCCGCGTTGGATCGGATTCACGCCTCACGATTCACGATTCACGGACCTTCACACCTCACGCTTCACGCCTCACGATTTCCTATTAACTTTGCAACATGGAAAAGGTGTTATACCATCAAAATACTTTATTGGTTTACAATACATTATCAAGGCAGAAAGAGACATTTGAACCGCTGAATCCTCCATTTGTGGGCATGTACGCCTGCGGCCCTACAGTTTATAGCGAACCACATCTCGGCAATTGCAGAAGTTTTGTTTCATACGATCTTATGTTTCGTTATTTGTTGCATTTAGGATATAAGGTTCGTTATCTGCGGAATATAACCGATGCCGGACATGTGGAAAGTACAAGTGGAGAAACAGGAGACAGAATTGGAAAACAAGCAAAACTGGAACAAATTGAGCCGATGGAAATTGTGCAGAAATACTCTGTAAAATTTCATCAGATAATGGAAACATTAAATTGTTTGCCACCAAGTATTGAACCTACCGCAACAGGACATATTATTGAGCAGATTGAAATGACAAAAAAAATTATGGAGAAGGGGTATGCCTATGAAACTGCGGAAGCCATTTATTTTGATGTAGATAAATATGCGGCAAATCATAATTATACAATTTTAAGTGGAAGGAATCTCGACGATCAATTAGAAAATACGAGAGATCTTGATGGCCAGCAATCGAAAAGAGGAAGACTGGATTTTGCTTTGATGATAAAAGCAAAACCCGAACATATTATGCGTTGGCCTTCACCCTGGGGAGACGTTTATCCGGGTTGGCATATTGAATGTTCTGCAATGAGCGAAAAATATCTGGGTAAACAATTTGATATTCACTGTGGAGGCATGGATCTTATTCCAACGCATCACACAAACGAAATTGCACAATGTGTTGCATGTAACGATACCGAACCAGTTAAATATTGGTTACACCCGAATATGCTGACTGTTAACGGACAAAAAATGAGCAAAAGTTTAGGAAATGCGTTTTTGCCAATAGAATTATTTGAGGGAACACACCCTTTGCTGGATCAGGGTTATAGCCCTATGACAGTGCGGTATTCCATGTTGCAGGCGCATTATAGAAGCACCTTGGATTTCAGCAACGAGGCATTAAAGGCGGCAGAGAAAGGATTAAAACGCATGATGAATGCAGTGCAGTTATTAAATGAAATAAGTGTATCAGATACCCTTAATAACAATGAGGAAACGAATGTAAATAAAATATTATTCGGAACCTATGCAGCTATGAATAATGATTTTAATTCACCACAAGCTATTGCCGAATTAAATGAAGCTGCTACTTTAATAAATACCTGGAACGATCTTCAAAATAAAAAGGCCAATATTAAACCGGAAACTTTAGAACGTTTAAAAGAATTATTGCATAATTTTCTATTTGAAATTTTCGGATTACTGGAAGAAAAAGAAAATAACAACACGGCGTTGAATGGTGTTATGGAATTAGTTATCGATATAAGAAAAGATGCGAGGGAGAAAAAAGATTTCGCCACATCCGATAAGATACGCGACGGATTAAAATCAGCGGGAATTCAATTAAAAGATGGTAAGGAAGGCAGTAGCTGGGTGATAGAATAATTATTTTCAATTCATATAATGGATAATTCCTTTGATCCTGTTGCAGGAACTTACGATGATACTTTTTCGAATACCCTCATCGGAAAGGCCCAGAGGGATA
>JAYSYX010000268.1:0-9369 GCA_043727235.1 Bacteroidota bacterium | reverse complement strand
GCAAAAGTTTCAGGGCCAGGATCCGATTAATGCCTGCCTGGCGACTGCCGGCAGACAGGTTCTTTATTATTTGTTCGATATTCTTTATTTTTTTGGTTCTCATGGTTGCAAAAGTTTACATGGTTGGCAAGGTTAGTTACGGAGGAAATTCTTCCGGGTTGTAAATCCGATTGTTATTTTTTATTTTTTGATTATTATTTTTTATTCCTCCATCCTCCGGAAAGCGTTCTTTTGCGATTTTTCAAAGTTTCTGCAAAATAAATTCTACATCCAAATTTTTCTGATTAATTCCCAATACGTCATTTTTATCTCATTTTATTCAATTCAATTAATTTCCAACTCCATTTTAATATTTCTAGTTATCTTTATTATCAAATCAATTCATTAACAAATCATACATATGAAAAACAAACTCCTCCTCCTCTCCTTCTCCATCATCACACTATTTTCAAATTTAAAAGCCCAGCAAGCCGATTGCAATAACATGTATCTCGACATTGATACATTTTATCTGAATTATCTTGATGACACAATTGCAGATGGCAATTTATTTTACAACGATACTGTCTGGTCTGTTTATCCTTTTATACATATTATTTTGGAGGATACAACAATTATCACTTCAGATGAATTCATGGTTCTATCATCCCTTGATTCGGGATATGTGCAATTTTTTAATTTTGATGTAAATTTTAAAACGGAGATGTATCCGAACAATACTCCGGTAAAAGCATTTTTTCACATTTACGATTCTGATTGGCCGGGAGATTCTATTGTGAATTGTTACATACCAATTACCATTATGCTTGAGAATTTCACAACAAGCATTGAAAATATAGTGGAAACAAACGATTATACCCTATTTCCCAATCCAATGACAAACTCTGCAACCTTGCAATTTGACAATGTTTTGCAGGAAAATTGTATATTTATGTTGTATAACACTAATGGTGAACTTGTACATACAATTCATGATGTAACAGGTTCAGAGATTAAAATTGAAACCCAAAACCTGAAAAACGGTTTATACTTTTTCAGGTTAATGAATGAACAAAAGGTATTTTTCTCCGGAAAATTAAATGTAAATAGAATGGAATAAATATTTTTTTCAACCACATAAAACCCACAAAATGAAACAAACTATCCTCATGATGTTATTTGTCGTTATTGGCAACAGCATCTTCACGCAAAACAAAACCGCCGCCGACGATCTGGTAATGGAAGGCATTGAACTTCACGATAAAGGTGATTACAAAGGTGCTATTAGTAAATACGACAAAGCATTATCGCTCGACAATGACAATTTGTTCGCACTTACAGAAAAGGCATACAGTTTATTATCATTAGGAAAAAATAAAGAATCCATTGAAAATTGCGAAAAAGCAATTAAACTTTATCCTGACGATAAAGACCTGAATGTTGTATATGTAACCTATGGCAATGCAACAGATGGATTAAAAAATACAGAAAAAGCAATAAAAATATATGATCAGGGTTTAGCTAAATTTCCTGACTTTTATCAATTGCATTTTAATAAAGGAGTATCACTATCAGGTTTAAAATTATATGGTGAAGCGTTGATTTCATTTGAAAAAACCGTGATATACAATCCTAACCACGCGAGCTCACACAATGCTATCGGAAGACTTAAAAATTATGACGGGAAAAGAATTCCTGCATTGTTGGCATTTTGTAGATTTCTTGCATTAGAACCACAAAGTGTAAGAGCAGAGGAAAATCTGGCGGCAGTTGGTGTAATTATAAGCGGAAATGTGGAAAAAACCGGAAAACAATCAGTAACCATAAATATAAATGCAAGTATACTTGGTGACACCACTGCTACCGGCGATCCAAATGAAAATAGTTTTTCCATGGTGGATATGCTGTTAAGCATGAGTTCAGCTCTCGACTACGATAAAAAATATAAAAACGATACTGATGTAGAAAAATTCATTCGGAAATTCGATTCCTTTTGTTCCACTTTAAAAGAAGGCCAGGAAAAAAATTACGGATTTTATTGGGAGTATTATGTTCCTTATTTTACAGCTATGCAGGAAAAAGGATATGTTGAAGTTTTCAGTTATATTGCCTTTGCATCATCAGGAGATTCCGATGTTTCCAAATGGCTGAAATCGCATACTGGAGAAATGGAAGAATTTTATAATTGGTCTGCTGGGTTTAAATGGAAGTCAGAATAATTATTAATAAATCCACCAAATATTCGAAATTTTGGCATGCATTAAATGCAGGGATTTGACATTTTAATACATTATTTGCACCTTTTTATTGCAAACTGATTGTTTTATTGCACTTTTTTTATAAAGAAGTCGATTTAGTTGTTCGGGCACTTAATTCTTTCATTCCTTAATTCTTTCATTTCTCTTCCCTTCCCTCAGACCTCACAGGTTTCCAAAACCTGATGAGGTCGAGGGCCCTTAATTCCTTCATTTTTTAATTCTTTTTTATCGCCTTAAATCCGCCCAATCCGTGTCATCCGCGTTCCTCTTTTTTTTCCTCTCATCCCCAGACCACACAAATTTTCAAAATCTGATGAGGTCGAGCGCCTACACTATTTCATCATCTCTTTCTTCTCAACCAAATGCTCAATTTTCAACAATATATCCTGCATTTCGAAGGGTTTTGAAATAAAATCATTTGCACCGGCATCAAGGCAGATCTTTTTTGCATCGGGATGGGCTGACATCATAAGAATTGGAATATGATTTATGTCTGCATTGCTTTTAAACTCCACGCAAACGTTTATACCGTTCTCTCCCGACAAAAGCATATCCATTATCATAATATCAACCACCGAACTGTTGAGCACCTCTATGGCCTTTGTTTTACTTTCGGCGAGGGTGACATTAAAGCCTTTGAAATTCAATAACATTTTGAGCATCTTCCCAATGTCCTGATCATCATCAATTACCAATATATTTGATTTATTTCCCATTCCCTTTATTTATTTGAAATTAGAGGCAAGTAAAACGTGAATTTTGAACCCTCATTTATTTTACTTTCCACGTTAATAAAACCATGATGCCTTTCGATGATGGATTTTGCAATAAATAATCCAATTCCAAAACCCGGATAGGTTTGTTCATTTTTTCCACCAACCCTATAAAAACGATCAAATATTTTCAGGTGGTCTTTTTCCTCTATACCAATTCCATAATCGCTAATACTCACTGCAACAAAATTTTTATCTTCCAATGTTACATGAATATCAATTGGTTTATTATCTTGGGAATATTTTATGGCGTTTGCAATAAAATTTATTAAAACCTGACCAATTCTGTCGCGATCACCTTCCACAAAACCGTGGTAATCGTTATGCAGAATAATTTCGTGGTTAGCATTTGAATAACTCATATCTTCAATTGTTTCTGCCACTAAAACATTTATTTCAAATGTTTCTTTTTGAAGTGCCAATTTATTGTCTTCCAATCTTGAAAGGTCCAACATTTCGGTGATCAGTCGTGTTAATTTTAACACCTGTTTTTCTATGCGAACTAAAGATGTTTTAAATAGTTGCGGGTCAAGGCTCTCTCTATTTTCCTCCGACATCATCAATAGTATCTGCACATATCCCTTAATTGATGTAACAGGAGTTTTTAGTTCATGGCTTACCATTTTTATAAAATTATCCTTGCGCTGACTTTCCTCTTTTCTATCATGTATATCTATTGTTGAACTTATCCATTTTCTTGTTATGCCAAGGTCATCTTTTACAGGTATAGACTGACTTAAGTGCCATCTGTATTCTCCTGTTTTATTTAACATCCGAAATTCCATTTCAAATTCAATCCCCTCTTGTATACAATGATCCCACTTTATAATAGTAGCTTCTTTATCATCCGGATGAATAAGTCGTCTCCATCCTAATCCTTTTAAGTCGGTAAAGGATAAATCGGTAAAATTTAACCAATGTCTGTTGTAATAAATCCTATTCCCATCTGCATCAGAAGTAGATATTTTTTGTGGAATAAAATCAGCCATTTGCCGTAATTCCAATTCGCTTTCCTCTACTTTTTTTCTAGCGCTTACCTGTTCGGTTACGTCTATCATCATATTGACAGCACCGATTATTTCTCCCGACAAGTTGTATTCCAATTGAGGATGTACAAATACGATAGATTGAGTACCATCAGGGCGCTCAATAATAACTTCCTCCCCGGCTAATTCCCGTTGCTCTGTTAATGCAATTGCCATGGGACATTTATTTAAAGGAATGGGGGTTTCATCCAGTTTAAGCATCCTCGATGATCCACACCACTTTTCAACTCCTATTTCCGGTACGCGACCCCAAATTTTTACTGAAGCATCATTATAAAAATTAATTCTTCCTTCAGCATCGCAGGAATAAACAGCAGCAGGTAATTCTTTTACCAGTTTGCGGAAATGTTCTCTGCTGTTTTTTAAAATACCTTCTATCTTTTTTGTCTCTGTAATATCTTGTATTGCAAGTAAGATCAACTTTTCATTTCCTTTCTCTCTGTAAATTTCACTCGCGTTTAAAAGCATAAATCTTTGTCCCAGCGAAGGAAAAGTATGTTCCACTTCAAAACTTTTAAAACCTAGTTTATCTGGGAGCAGCGAATCTAATAATGTTCGCAATTGCGGAATATTCCATTGTTTATTTCCCAGATTGTAAATTAATTCTCCAACAGTTTCCTGCTTATTTACCTGAAACACTTTATAAAAAGCGGCACTTGCAGTTTTTACCCGAAGGTTTTCATCAAGTACGATCAAGGGTTGATGAATTGTGGCTATTATTGATTCTGCATAATCTTTCGCATGGGTAATTTGTTCATTTAAACTGATCATTTCCTGATTTACAATGATCAATTCTTCATTAGTACTTTGCAATTCCTCCTTACTCGTCTCCATTTCTTCATTGAGACTTTGTAATTCTTCACTTCCACTTAATAATTCTTCGTTGGCACTCTGCAATTCTTCATTAGCAGCTTCCTGTTCTTCCGTAATACTGCGCATATCCTCTCTGCTTTGCGCAAGCTCTTTTTCCAACTGCTCAATTCGAACCTGATTAATTTCTTTTTTTGTTTGCAGAGATATTTTTTTTGCTTTTACAGCCTTATTTGATGCAGATAAACTTATATCATTATTGTGTTCATGAAATAATACTAAATACAATGGCTCAATAGTATCAGGCAGTATAAGGGCTTCAATAGAAATATATTGTTGATGCCCATTTATATTTATAGGAATATTATCCTTTACTACCGAAGTTTTATCCTTTTTTACCTTATGCAATATATTGCGCAATTCGAAAGCTAATCCATCCTTAGCCATTTTTATCAGATTGTGACTTGGTTTACCGGTAGCTTGTTCTAAATAATTAGTGGTTTTCCCTCTGAATTGTACAATATCCATTGCTTCATTCACCACAACACCTGACGGAGTAAATCTGCTCAACATGATATCATCGGCAGTTTTTTGAAAATCGTTTTTTGGGTTTTCCATCTGTGGAATAACATTTAATTCTGTAATATTTTGTTCTTTGCGGGCACTTGTGGTATGCATAAAACTGCTTGGGGCATCCTTGCGAATAAATATTTTTTCACTTTTTCCCACCGACGTAAACAAATCAGGCACGAAGGAGGTTGTTTCCGATTTCCCTAAAAATAAATATCCCATCGGGTTTAATGCATAATGAAAAGTGATCAAGGCCTTTTTTTGAAGATAAGGCTCAAAATAGATCATCACATTGCGACAACTTATCATATCCATTTTTCCAAATGGAGGATCCCTTAAAAAATTGTGATTGGCAAATACGCATAATTCACGAATGGATTTATTTGCCTGATAACCATTTGGAGTTTTAATAAAAAATTCCTGCAATCGTTTTGCGCTCAAACCGGCTACTTCATTAGCGGAATAAATTCCTGAACGGGCTTTTAAAATTGCCGGTTCACTTATATCGGTGGCAAAAATTTGCAATTTCTCCGAATTTTCCCCTAAATACTCTCTCAAACAAATGGCCATTGAATATACTTCTTCACCGGTGCTACATCCGGCAACCCATATTCTAATAGGTTTACTATCTTCAGATTCCTTTTCTTTATTTTTTACTATTCCGGGAAAGACCAATTTGCATAAGTTTTCAAAAATTTGCGGATCTCGGAAAAAGCTTGTAACCGGAATGAGCATATCCTGGTAGAGGATATCCTGCTCTGTTTTATTCTCTCGTAAATATTTTAAGAAACTGGCGGGTCCTTCATTTTTAGTGATAGCCATTCTGCGAAGTATTCTTCTTCTGACAGTTGTCTGTTTGTAATAAGTAAAATCGGTTCCTTTCCGAACACGCAATAAAGAAAGTATTTGTTTAAAATCTTCTTCATTCTGCTCTAATAATGACTTCTCATCGTGAACATATAAAAAAGCATTTTGAACTACTTCCATTAGTTTAGCGGGAATTTTTTCTGGAGGTAATATAAAGTCAACTACCCCTGCTTCTACGGCACTGTTTGGCATACTCTGGTATGCTGCAGATTCTTCGTCCTGTGCAAAAGTTATACCGCCATTATCCTTTATCGCCTTCAAGCCCAAAGTTCCATCGCTTGCAGTGCCGGATAATACCACACCAATTGCATGACTTTGGTGAACTTCTGCCAGGGAAGTGAAAAAAAGATCGATACTTCGGTTCCTTATATTTTGAGACACTAATTTACGGGAGCTCAGTTCCAAAACCCCATCATTCGCTATTAACATCTTATTGCTCGGTATGATATAGATATGATCCGGAACAACCTTTATCTCATCGGAGATCTCCAAAACAGGAATTTTTGTTACTTTTTGCAGCAAATCGGCAAGTATACTTTCGTGACTGGGATCCAAATGTTGAACTAGAACATAAGCCATTCCTGAATTTTCGGGAATTGAGCGCAGTAATTTCTTAAATGCGTCTAAACCTCCGGCAGAAGCGCCAATACCAACAACCGGGAATAAGTTTGCAGATTTAGAGAGGGTTTTTTCAATATTTATTTCACCTTTGGGATTCTTCATTCAGAATTTGTATAAATATAACACTTTAAAATCGATTTATTTGTATAATTCACCAAGTATATTGCAATTTTCGAAATCATATCTGTAAATTACATATATATTTACTTTAATTATGAGCTCATTAATTACAATTTTTACTTTAATTTAAACTTTTTTGTAAAAATATGGGGAATATTTTCTACATACATATTGGATTGATATACCGTTTTATATCAATGCTGATTATATAAAGATTTACTTATTATAACATTTCAAAATAAATCGAACACTGAGATGAAAATTGTAATAGATTAATTCAATTAACATTCTAAATTCAAAAAATAAATTAATATTGATCGTTAAAAGTCAACAGTAAATATTATTATTTATGTTCCGTTATTTCAACATGTTTTAAGGTTTTTCTGGCTAATATCAAACTTGCAAGCATAAAGAGAGCTCCTAACAGGAATGCTGCGCCGGCAAAGTGAACAGGAGCATTTTCACCAGTAAATAATGCATAGGTATTTGTCATTAACGGGGGACCAATTATGGAGGTAACACTCATTAAACTTGTGAGTGCACCTTGTAATTCACCTTGTTCGTTAGAGGGTACCTGATTGGAAATAATACCCTGCAGAGCGGGCATTCCAATTCCTCCCAGGCAATAAGGTATCAAAAAAACATACATCATCCATCCCTGCGAAGCGATACCAAATAAAATTAATCCCACAGTGTAAAAGGCCAATCCATAATATAAAGATTTTTTTTGTCCGAA
Source organism: Bacteroidota bacterium (assembly GCA_043727235.1). Lineage (GTDB taxonomy): Bacteria > Bacteroidota > Bacteroidia > Chitinophagales > BACL12 > UBA7236. The sequence goes on along the minus strand of JAYSYX010000268.1, from coordinate 1,589 downwards.
ACGCGGAATTGTAACTCGTATCAAAACACCTTGTACAACTCCAACCAATAATCCCACGAACGCAAGTGATATTCCAACAGCTTTTTCACTCCATCCAAATGTTCCCATGGTAAAAAAGCTCCAGTTACTTTGCACAGCATGTGATGCGATATAAATGCAAACGAGTGACGCAATTAATCCATAGGTAACAGGATATTTTTTCAATGCAAGCAGCGACCCAACAGGATTTGCGCGTTTCCATTCAAATTTTCTGCGTTTTTCTTTTGGCAATGATTCAGGTAAAACAAAAAATCCATATAACCAATTTAATAGAGAGATGGCCGCAGCTCCATAAAATGGAACCCTGGTTCCATAAGACCCCAGAAATCCTCCAAGTGCAGGTCCAATTATAAATCCAAGACCAAATGCAGCACCAATTAATCCAAAGTTTTGTGCTCGCTTTTCAGGCGGAGAAATATCGGCAATGTAGGCACTTGCGGTAGAAAAACTCGCACCTGTTATTCCTGCAATTAACCTTCCTAAAAATAACCAACCTAAGGTGGGTGAAAATGCCATGATTAGATAATCAATACCAAATCCAAATAGAGCAAATAATAATATTGGTCTTCTCCCGTATTTATCGCTTAAATTCCCCAATATCGGAGAAAAAATAAATTGCATCAACGAAAATGCAAATAATAACCAACCACCAATTTTTGCTGCATCGCTGTAATCACCTCCATTTAATTCCCTGATAAGATCCGGCAATACCGGAATTATAATTCCAAACCCTATTACATCAATTAATAATGTAATAAAAATAAAAATCATAGATGCTTGTTTCCGGTCTTTCATTTCAATATTTAAATTGGAGCTGCAAAAATAACAATTCGCGAAGCGTGAAGCGTGAGGCGTGAGGCGTGAATCCGGTACGGCTTTGAGCTAACGCTTTTTTCGTGAAGCGTGAAGCGTGAATCCGGTACTGCTTTGAGCTAACGCTCTTTTCGTGAAGCGTGAAGCGTGAGTCGTGAGTTTAGATCCACTTAACTGAAGGCTATTGATTATAACAGTAAACTTACATCTAAGATGAAGCAAACTCACTACACACTATTCACCACTTACCCATAATCACAGTTATAATCATAAAGTAAAAGCATTCGGCGCACTAGATGCAACTCATTACTCATTACTCATTACTCATTCGTGAATCGTGAACCGTGAATCGTAAATCCGTGTAGTACGCCATGGTTGTGTGTTTTTCACCAACCACTTATTTCGTGAAGCGTGAAGCTTGAATCGTGAATTTAGATCCATTTATCCTTAAAGCACTTGATTACAACAATAGACGATTTTCTAAGTCGGAGCTTACTCACTACTCATCATTCACCACTTACCCATAATCACAGTTTTTAACAAAAAGCAAAAGCATTCGGCGCACGAGAGGCGACTCATTACTCATTTCGTCAATCGTGAAGCGTGAAGCGTGAATTTAGATCCACCTAACTATAAAATTATTGATTACAACAATGAACGTTTTTCTAAGTCGGAGCATACTAACTATTCACCACTTACCCATAATCAAAGTTTTAAATAAAATGCAAAAGCATTTG
>JAYSYX010000267.1:0-27288 GCA_043727235.1 Bacteroidota bacterium | reverse complement strand
GAAGTACTTGGTGTTCCTGCAAAACTATTTGTATAAGCACAAGCACCTATCATAGGATCTGTTCCGAAATTAATGTCCGCAGCACCGTAATTTAAATTAAGATCTGTAAAGAATAAAGTTCCGTCAACATTTAATCTATAGTTTGCATTATTTGCGCTCACTACACGAATTTTATCCACAAAAGGATTAAAATCAACGGCAACATTATTTCCGCCAAGCATTAAAATTGTAGGAGTAACATTAACTGCTGTGGCAACTCCTGTTGTTGTATTTACAGTATATAATTGCGATTCATTGGTAGCTGAGTTATATCCCAAAGCATATAGGTCGCCGGTTGCAGGACGGAAATCCAATCCCACTATTACCTGATTTAAAGTAATTCCTGTAACAGGAACACTTGTTCTTATAATAGAAGTATTATTTTCATCCAACCCCAATAAAAAATTAGTTGAATTTAAGGCATAAATCAGATTACCGGTAAGTTCGGGAACTGTTCTGTCGATAAAGCAAGCGATATCATCTATAAATAATCCGCCTACACTTGCTGAAACTAATGAGCCTACTCCTGTTGTTAAATTTATTGTGGCAAGAAAATCAGATCCAAAATTTGAATTTCCTGTTGCATAAGCAATATTTGTTTGAGTTGCAACATCATAATAAATATCCATATCAATTGCGGATAGATTTTTATTTATTCCTCCGCCTAAACTTCCAATTGTATTTAGCGTTCCATTATTTGGTGGATCTTGTTTTGCCAATACTTTTAATTGTGCATCAATATCGTATAAAATTGTAGATGTAGAACCAATGTAACTATTTGTATAAGCTCCGGTTGCTACATAAGGATTTGCACCAACATTTACATCAGCGCCTGCATAATTAATGGTCAGATCTGTAAAACTGATCAAACCGGTATTCGGATTTAATCTGTAATTATAATCGCGATTGCTGATAACACGAATTCTGTCAACAGTTGGATTAAAATCAAAAGTCACATCCAATCTCGAAACACCAACCGGTGCTAATACCAGCGATATAGGGGTCACATTTACTGGAATTGCAACAGCTGTCATTAGATTAACAATATAGATTTGGGCTGTTTGCGCATTACGGTCATATCCCAAAGCATATAATTGTCCTGTTGATGGCCTGAAATCCAATCCTTCAATTCCCTGTCCGGCAGTAATACCTGAAATTGTTCCAACAAAGGAAGTAATGGCAGGTGTTCCCGCATCAAAAGAATAAAGATTTCCACTGCTTAAGGCATAAATCGTCTGAGCCTGAGTAGAAGTGGAAAAAATAGAGCCTACAGCAAAGAGGCAGATCGCAGTTAATTTTCTGCTGACCAAGGTTCTTAATTTGTGAAGTAAAGTTTTTTGTAACATAACATTTTAATTTAATAGTTAGTGAATAAAAATTTAATTTGCTGTGGTCGTTATAAAAGTTTATTCTGTAATGAAAATTTTTTTAATAGCGATTGTAGGGGTTTGCGAATTATTTCATAGGCATATTATTCAGGTTAATAATCAATTTAAGCCCATATACGACATAGTAGTTTGTTTAGATTTATTTTTCTGAAAAAAAAACTCCCTTATAAAATATTGGAATGATGTAATTTTAAACCCTGATGTTCAAAAATTGCTTATTTATATTAGGTTTTCTGGTTTTAAGTGCCCTTGTTAAGGCACAGGTTTCCTTTGATCATGAAGTAATTGATCCCGGTAATATGGGATTATATATCACTAATTCCGGGACCTTTGGAAGGCCTGATGTAAGAAATACCCCAACCGGAGAACCTTCCATGGAATACCCCATAAATTCAGGTATAGAACATTTGTTTGAAGCCGGAATATGGATAGGAGCATTGGTTGATGGCCAATATTTGGTCTCCACCTCTGCAAAGGATGCGGCAAGTGGGTATACAACCGGACTCGCAGGATATGAGTTTACGGCGGAAATTGGAAATACGATACAACAGAGAAGTTTATTGACCGGCAGCGATTTTTTTTCATTTGAGGCAATTTCACATGAGGATATGCTCGTTGATTTTTCTGATAAAAATGTTATTGTTCCAGGAACCCTTATTACAATTGCTGATCATACACAACCATTAAATGCAGATGTGCATTTGGAAACGTATGCCTGGAATTATTCTTTTGCAGATTATTTTGTAATATTTAATTACAGCATTACAAATTCCTCCGCAAATGTTTGGGATAGTGTTTGGTGCGGAATGTGGTCGGATATTGTTGTGCGAAACGTAAATGTCTCCACCGATTTTGGCTCTGCGTTTTTCAGTCATGGAGGATATGGATTTATTGATACCTTTTTTACAAATTATGGATTTGATATTGATGGAGATCCCGGCTTTACAAATTCATACGGTGCAATTCAATTTTTAGGAATAGAGTGGAGAGATCAATTTATTCATCCTAACAATAATAGTAATTTAATAGCTAACGGATTTCCTGCTGCCGATGTTAATAGTAATTTCTGGATATTTAATTCCACAGCTACTCCACCTTATAATGCTCCGGCAAATGATGTGGAGCGTTACGACAAATTGAAGGCAGGACTTAATTATGTGGATCCCGGAATCAGAGATTTTTTACATGATCCTTCAACCAGTGGCGGGCTCACCAATTTAATTTCTGCAGGGCCTATGATAAGTGTTGAACCCGGTGAAACTTTTCAGCTTGTATTTGGAATTGTATGTGCCAAACAAGTGGAGGTTGGAGGCACCAGCGGAGAAGAAATGGATACTCCCGAAGCTCAGGAAATATTAGCTGATAATTTGAGTTGGTCGAAGAGAACATATCTTGGAGAAGATCAAAACGAAAATGGAATTTTAGATACCGGAGAAGATCTCGATGATGATGCCTTACTGGATAGATATATATTGCCTGAACCTCCCGCCACACCAAAAATGAAAGTAATTGTAAATGATAGATCAGTAGATATTTATTGGGATAATAAGGCGGAATTTTCTATTGATCCCATTTCAAAAGTGATGGATTTTGAGGGATACCGTATTTACAGAACTCAAATTGGTGACGACTTTAATTTGAATATGATAAATGATGCAAATCTTATTGCTCAATGGGATAATGCAGGTAATAATATAGGATTTAACAATGGTACATCCACTATTAAGCTCATTACACCTGTCATTTTTGATGCAGATACTTTTTATTATAAATACACACTCGACAATTTATTGAATGGATGGCAATATATGATAATTATGACTGCATTCGACAGTGGAAATGAATCTTTAAATATAGAAAGTCTGGAATCTTCTTATGTTGCAAATGCCGTGCAGATATTTCCCGGAACAAATGCTGCTGAAAATAACAGCAAGCTTGAAATTGGCGTATATCCGAATCCCTACAAAATAAATGCTGCATGGGATGGCAGTACATCCACTACAAGAAAAATAATTTTTTATAATTTACCGGCACACTGTACTATTTCAATTTACACACTTGGTGGTGATCTTGTTGCTTCTCTTGATCACGCTGGAGAAACATATAATGGAAATGATATAAACTGGTTTGAAATTTATGGAGGAAATGAAGAAACAAGAATTTTTTCGGGTGGTGAACATGCATGGGATATTTTAAGTGAAAGCAATCAAACTATTACGCAGGGTATTTATTTATTTTCAGTAAAAAATTTAGAAAACGGAGCAATTCAACAGGGAAGGTTAGTAATAATACAATAAAACCTTAGCAGATTATTTAAAATTTTAGGTAAGGACATCTTTACAGATTACTCAATCTCCCTATAAATGCAAGCAACTGACGAAAAATTGAGTCAAATCGTTGCATCACTTATCATAATAACTGCAACAGTATTCATTTACAATTAGTTAGTTCAAAAAAAAATGCTTTTTCTTTGGAAGTTTCAGAACCTATCTTTAATTTGGATTATTATTTCACATTAAAAAACAAACACTTATGAAAAAAAGATTACTAATCCTCGTGTTAGCCATCGGGATGATGGGCCTCACACAAAGCAAAGCAGCCATTTCCGCATTTTGTTTCACCGACGCTTTTGGTTATGTAGCTGATGTTACAGCAACTAAAACCGCTCCGGGACATTGGGAATTATCCGGTACTGCTAACGTTTTAACTGGTTACGACTGGGCTGTTTCCGGTTCTTATGACAAAGAATCAGACATTTGGACCATCACATTCACTAACACTCTTCCTGATGGTTGTGTGTTCTATGTAGATTATTTTACATATACTTCAACTTCTTATGGTGGAGGAACAATCAACTTTAGCTGGACTTCTTATTGCTTTGGCGGAGCACTTGGATCTGGAACAGGTTCTACAACCTGGACTACTAGTCCTTGTGCTTTCAAAACAAGCCCTTCAGAACCAATCGGACCAATGTCGGTTGATGAAGCAATTTCTTCTAAACCGGTTGTAAATTTTGCTCCAATTCCTGGTGGAACTATTTTCGGAGATGTATTTACTGAATCTAACTTAACAGTTGTAAACAATAGCCAAAACAATATCGCTATCAGCTACGAAATTTCTGATGCATCAAATGTTGAGATCGCTATCTACAATCATGTTGGTCAGTTTGTTACTACAATAGTAAATGAAAACCAAACTGAAGGTTTCTATAATACTTATTGGGATGGTAGAACTACAAATGGTGTTGATGCTTTAGAAGGCATGTATATCGTTGTTATGAAAACTGACGGCGAATCAATTTCTTCTAAGTTTGTAAAATAATTTTTACATTATTATTGATAAAAAACCCTTCGGATAATTTCGAAGGGTTTTTTATTTTAGAATTTTTGAACCACTACGTTACTTCTTTTTAATGAAAATACTGCACTACCTTTGTTCCTTTAATTCAATAATTATAAATGAACGATCTAACCTCCTACCCAAAGGAAAAAATAAATATACTTCTACTGGAAAATATTTCAGAAAATGCCGTATCGCAATTTAACATTGCAGGTTATAAAAATGTAAAAAGAATTAAAGGTGCATTATCCGAATCTGATCTGATAAATGAAATTAAAAATGTTCATTTATTGGGAATAAGAAGTAAAACCCAACTTACAGATACCATTATAAATTCCAGCAAAAAACTTTTAGCAACAGGTTGTTATTGCATAGGCACTAATCAGGTTAATATGCAAAGTGCAAATGAAAACGGGGTGGTTGTTTTTAACGCACCTTACAGTAATACCAGAAGTGTTGCTGAATTAGTGATTGGTTCGGCAATTATGTTATTGCGTCAAATTCCCGAAAAAAACATTGCCGCACATTCGGGAATCTGGCTTAAGGATGCATCGGGAAGTTTCGAATTGAGGGGTAAAAAACTCGGAATAATAGGATATGGAAATATTGGTCTTCAGGTTTCTGTTTTAGCTGAGGCATTGGGAATGGAGGTCTTTTATTACGACGCAGAACCAAAATTGCCAATCGGAAATGCAAAAGCAGTTCGCACTTTGAAAGAATTATTGCAACAAACAAATATTGTTTCCCTACACATCCCGGAAACTTCTTCCACAAAAGATCTGATAGGAAAGAGTGAGATTGCAGCTATGCAAAAAGGAAGTATTTTAATTAATTATGCCCGTGGAAATGTGATAGATCTTTCGGCCTTATCAGAAGCAATAAAAAGTGGTCATATCAGTGGAGCAGCAATTGATGTATTTCCTGATGAACCTGAAAAAGCAGGAAGTTCCTTCACATGCATTTTGCAAAATATTCCCAATGTTATTTTAACCCCTCACATAGGAGGATCCACGGAAGAAGCACAAATAAATATAAGTGAAGATGTAACTTTTAAACTTCTTAATTTTCTTGAAAAAGGAATTACAACCGGTTCACTTTCAGTTCCCGCATTAAACCTCCCGACAACACCAAATACCCATCGGATTTTACACATTCACAAAAATATTCCTGGAGTATTATCCTCAATAACCTTAAAATTATCCTCCAATAATATAAATATTATAGGCCAATACCTAAAGACCAACGATCAGATCGGATATGTGGTTCTGGATGTAGATAAAAATATGAGCAAGGATGCATTTGCACTTTTGAAAGATGTAAAGGGCTCGATTAAATCTAGAATGCTGTGGTAGCAATTGACAATTGATAATTGACAATTGACAATTAGTAACAATCCGGAGATAGTGAGGCTTTCGCTCTCGTTCGGGTATAGGGATTACAATTTTGATTTAAACTGAAATTTTAAATCCAAATTAAAAGTACTTCAAATGAAGTAAATTATCCAATCGTGCAAGGAGGCCCTTTTTAATCCTTATCCCACCCTTCCTTCCTTTCTCAGCATCCGTAGCTTTAGCGAAGGATGCACCTTAGAACCTTCCCCTTCTCCCTTCGAATCTTCTCCCTTCGAATCTTTAATACTCTGTCCAATCTTTCTTACGAGTTAATTTAAGATCTTGTAGTACACTCGCTTTTACGTTGATATTAAATATATAACTCTGTCGTAAACCAAAAGGGATCCATCGGAAACCCATTTCCCAACAGTGTAATTCACGATAAATATCAAGTGCGGTATAGGTAAAATCTTTTAATTGAAAATCGTATCCGCTGGTGATCATTATTTTCCAATTAGGGGTGAGATTTACATCGCCGTTAAAAGTTGCCGATTGGGTGGTATACAGGGAATCTCGACCATCGGCAGTAGGTGTATTGGTTATGCGCAAATTATAATTCACGCCAAAACTCCAGGGTATTTCAAAATCGATATAATTTTCAGGATTCGACCAAACCATATCCCGTTCTTCCGGTGTTCCTGCATTAGTTAATAGATCTGGATTTTCATTTCTTTTAGATTGAAAATCTGTTCCAACACTTATATATCCGCCATTAAATCTACCGAGACGCTGGTTTTCATCCCATTCAAACACATCAATATTTCTACCGGAAGAATCCAAAACATAAGGATCAAAACTTCCCGAAAAATTAACCTGAATATTTTTAAATAAGGTAGTATATCCACTGAAACCTAAATCAGATAAATTTAGTGAATCGGCTGCAAGATTATATGCCGCACCAAAACTAAATGCATCTAATATTTTTATTTTCTTTTCATTAGTTATAGAATCCTTTTTAGAAAAAACTTTCATTTCTAATGTATTGCCAATACTCAAACTAATACTTCCCACCTGCCCTTGTGGTGGGCCGCCATAAATTGAGCCATCAAAAATGGAATATCGCGTGGGGTCGGCAGCGTCGGGTGTTGCATAATAATCGCCGTAATAATTATATTTTACATCCCCGAAATCAGGAGTATAATTAAAGGAAAGTGAGGGAGTCATTACATGTCGTATCGCCTTTAATTTTCCATTGAACTGCGCGGTTGAATATATTTTTGTATTTAAACTCGCACCAACACTGTAATATCTTGCAGCTCTGAATCCATTAATGGTGTCAGTTTGAACATAAGTTATAGTTGTAATAATACTATCTTCTCCCGTTGCAGATAATAAGGAATCAACAATTGTATCCCGTGAAAATGTTTTTCGAATTGTTTCCAGATACCAGTTTTCCGTGTAACTGAAATTGGGACTCAGTGTTAAATATTTTAAAATTTTAACAGGAGCCGATGCTGAAACTTTGTGTTGCAATCCATTTCTGAATTTATCAAGTGAAGCTGATGTAAATAAAAGTGAATCAGGTGACGATATAACATTTTGCACATTCGAGGAATAAGAAACTCCGAATTGATATAAAAAACTATTTCTGTTGGTGGTTAATTTTTTTAATGGATATATCCTGTTCATCGAAAGTGATGCCTCAGGTAAGGTAAGATCAATAATATTATCAGAAGTATTTTGATAGTGACGCAAGGAAGTTGTTAGGGTAAATGGTGAATTCGGGAAAATTTTGGAGTACGAAATACTTGAACTCAGCGAATTGGTCAAATATGCGGAACTGTATGAATTGTTTTGTAAATAATCGTTGGAACCCAAATTCACACTTGCACTGAATTTGCTGTTGGGGCGAGCTTTAGCATCCTGATTATGATTCCATCTGATAAAAAATCCGGTGTTTTCCGAATAACCCGGAGCAAAATCAAACCCATATTTATTTTTAGTGTAATCAACACCAAAACCACCGTTAAAGCGGTACTTAAGATTATATCTGCTGGAAGCGTGCAAACCCCAACTTCCCCGCGAATAAATATCACCTGTTAAAGAAAGATCATAATAATCGCTCAATGCAAAATAATATCCACCATTGCGCAGAAAAAAACCTTGTGAAGTTGTATTTCCATATTGAGGAATAATTAATCCCGAAGTTTGTCCACGTTTAATTGGAAAAATACCAAAGGGTAAAAATAAAGGAGTAGGTACATCAGCAATAACCAGATTTGCCGGACCGGTTACCGCAATTTTTTTCGGTATTACTTTTGCTTTTTTTGCTGAAATATAAAAATGCGGATGATCCAGATCGCAGGTGGTATAACTCATTCCCTTTCCGAAATAGGAATCATCATCCGCCATTTTAGCCTCCTGTACTCCTAAATATCCTTCACCCTCCTGTGTTCTGAAATAATATATTTTACCCTTTTTAGTTCCGAAATTGTAACACATGCTTTCTGCCTTAAATTCCTCCTCTCCATCCTTAAAATAAACAAGATCCATTTTTTTACCGCTGCTATCCGTAATTTGTTTTGCGCAAATAGTTTTTTTATCCCAATCAAATTCAATAAAATCAGCCTTTAAATAAAAAGTTTTATAACTTATCTCCCCCTTTGCATAAATAAAAGTTCTTCCCGAATCAAGGTCATAAACAATAGAGTCGACACCCGAATAGTTGATCATATCGTCTAATGCATCGTTGGAAATAGAATACCATAAATTGCTTGTATTTATTGTCGAATCAATTTGCAGGGAATCCGGAATTGGTATCGTATCCGGAGCATATAATTTCGCGCTATAAACATCAGAATAGTTGGTTTGCGCTAAATAATATACAAAATTGCTCTGTGATGCATTTAAATACATACTATAAGCACTGAACAATATCGTTATTAGTAGAAATTTTCTCCGCACAGGTAATTTTGGAATAATTTTATGTATCTAAAAGCAAATTAGACTCCAATTATTGTGCAAAGCTATTGAAAATATGAAAAACAGATCAGGAACCACAGGAATAAGCGCATCATTATTAATAATAGCCCTATTGATTTTCACCTCATTTGACACCTATAACAGTTCAAATAAGAGTGCCACGCCCTATATTTTAAAAACCGTAGTTATCGACGCAGGCCACGGTGGGCACGATCATGGCTGCAGCGGAAGCAGCAATAAGGAAAAAACCGTTGCACTTAATCTCTCCTTAAAATTAGGCGCCCTTATAGAAAAGAATTATCCGGATGTAAAGGTGGTTTATACCCGAAAAACAGATGTTTTTGTGGAATTGTACGAACGTGCAGCAATTGCTAACCGCAACAACGCCGATCTATTTATCTGTATTCACTGTAATGCCAATCCAAGCAGTTCGCCATCCGGTACCGAAACCTATGTTATGGGATTACATAAAACAGAAGCAAATCTGAATGTTGCGAAACGAGAAAATGATGTAATTCTGATGGAGGACGATTACTCGCAACATTACGACGGTTTTGATCCGAATAACCCGGCATCACATATCATATTTTCCCTTAACCAGCATGCCTTCATGGAACAGAGTATACTTTTTGCTTCCTCTGTTGAAAAATATTTTAAGACAAATTCCAATCGCAGCAGCAGGGGTGTCAAACAAGCGGGTTTTTTAGTGCTTTGGAAAACAGCAATGCCAAGTGTTTTGATTGAGACCGGTTTTTTAACAAACGCAGCAGAGGAAAAATTTTTGGGTTCGGATGCAGGACAAAATTCCATTGCGGAAAGTATTTTTTATGCTTTCAGAGACTATAAAAACGATATGGAAAATAACTCCGGAACCGTGAGTGATGAGAAAATTACCCTGATAGAAAACGAAATGAATAACCAGAATAGCGGGGAAGTGGTAGTTAGTACAAACACAAATGCCACAGAAACAAATAAAGGCATAGAATTTAAAGTGCAGTTTTATGCCAGTGCCTCTGAGGAAAAAATTTCAAAATTTGCCGCACTAAAACCAGAAAACATCACTTATGTGAAAGAATCCGGCATGTATAAATACCGTTTGGGACCCTATTCAGGCATCGAAGAGGCTACAAAAAAACAAGCTACAGCTCGAAATGCCGGTTATAAAGATGCATTTGTTATTGCTTTTAAGGATGGTAAACGTATATCGGTTGAAGAGGCAAAAGCCCTTGCAGGTAAATAAAAATCATATCTTAACAACAATTTTATAATTTAGCGCATATAAATAACACTGTTTGAAAGTTTCAAATGAATCGAAGGTCGGAATTCTTGCTGCAGTTGGTATTGCAGTATTGTTTATTGGATTTAACTACCTGAAAGGGATAAATGTATTTCACAAAGGCACCGATTACCTAGTGGAGTACACGAGTTCCGGAGGATTAAATGTTGGTGACCCGATAATAATAGATGGATTTACCGTTGGTCGGGTGAAACAAGTGGAACTTCAGGATGATCAATCGGGAGTTGATGTGGTTTTAAATTTTTCGGAAGATGTTAAAATACCCGTAGGCTCCAATGCAGTTATCAGGGGAAATCTTATGGGAGAAAAATATATTCAGCTCTTTTTAAGTTCCAATCCTGAAATTATTCCTAAAGGAGGATATCTTACAGGTCAAATTGAAGCAGATCTTGCAAATACTATCAGTGCGGAGTTTAAACCTATTACCGATAAGGTAAAAACAATGTTATCCTCCATGGATACTGCCATTAATGTTTTGCGCGGAATATTTACCGATGAAGTACAAATGGATTTTCAAAAAAGTATGATAAGTATTAAACAAACTCTCGAGTCATTTAATAAATCAGCCGACAGAGTAAATTTATTTATAAGTAAAGAGGAAGAAAATATTGATAATATATTAACGGATGTTTCCAGTATTACGGAATACGTAAATGAAAGTGAAACAGATGTGAAAGCAATACTTGCAAATTTAAAATCAGTAACCGATTCTTTAAACTCTGTGGAATGGCAGGAATTAGGGGAACAATTTAGTCTAGCAGCAGATAATATCAATAAAATATCTCACAAAATAAACGACGCTGATGGAAGTTTAGGAATGTTGGTGAATGATAAACAATTATATTATGATCTTTCCAGCACATTAGTTACACTGGATTCAGTATTAAATGAATTCGGAAAAAATCCCGAAATACGCTTAAAATTATTCGGCAAATAATTGTCGGAATAACAATTATTTTTTGAAAATTAATTACAAAACAGGGTGAAATACATTTTATTTATATTTATTGTTTTTGGTTATTGTAATTTGGGATTTTCACAGATCAAGGTTGCTGGAAAAAAGGATACTTCTGAAATTGAGATCAAAAGTGCAGAATATCTCGAGATCATCCAGAAGAAAAATGTAAATATCAATCGTTTAGTAAATAATGTGGTTCTGGTTCAAAAGGAACTGACTCTTTATTGCGATTCCGCACTTTTATTTAAATCTTCCAATCTTGCGAAAGTTTACGGAAATGTTCATTTTAATCAGGCAGATTCTATTCATGCTTATGGTGATTCTGCCATTTACGATGGAAATACCAAAACTGCGAAATTGTATAATAAGGTAAAACTTACTGATAATTCGATGACGCTCACCACCGATAATTTGTCATACGATATGTCAACCAAGATCGCTACGTATATTGGCGGTGGAACCGTTACTGATGGGGAGGCAGTGCTTACCAGCGAATTCGGATATTATTACGCAAATTCCAATGATGCTTATTTTAAAAAGGATGTAATTCTAAAACATCCCGAATACGGATTGGAAGCAGATACATTACAATATAATACAAGTTTGGAAAAGGCATTCTTTCACGGACCAACCAGGATCTTCAATAAAGAAAGTACTGTTTATTGCGAAAATGGTTATTATGAATCTGTAACCGGTATTGCAGTATTTCATGAAAATGTGCAGTTGGATAATCCGCCACAACAATTAATTGCTGACAGTATTTATTATAATCGGGAAACAGGAATTGGGAAAGCGTTTGGGAATATTGAATTTCGCGACACGGTTCAAAATTCATTGCAATACAGCAATTTTGCAGAATATGACGAGATAAATAATACAATATTTTCTACAGGTGGATCCATTGCCGGATATATAATTGATGCTGATACTTTATTTATCGGGGGTGATTCTATCCGCACCTCAACCGATAGTTTGAGCAGAAGAACAATGCTTGTGTTTCACAATGTAAAAATATTCAAAAGTGATATTCAGGGACAGTGCGATTCACTCAGTTATGCTGATGCTGATTCTATTATCAGGTTATTTGGTTCTCCAATAATGTGGAGCGACAGCACACAATTTGTTGCTGATACCATCAATATGCTCATTAAGAATAAACAACTCACCGAAATTCAATTATATTCCAACGGATTTATTGTAAATGAGGATGATAGCCTTATTTATAATCAGATAAAAGGCAGAAATATTTTCGGCTATTTTACTGACGAGGAATTAACCAGAATTAATGCAATTGGAAACGGAGAAAGTGTATACTTTGGCAAAGATGATAATGGAAAATATATAGGAGTTAATAAAATGTTGTGCAGCGAAATTCTGATATATCTCAACAATAAAAAATTTCACCGGATCACCTTTAAAAATACCCCTACTTCAGAATTTCATCCCATGCAAAAGATAATTGTCACCGATTATCAATTAAAGGATTTTCAATGGAAATACAATGAAAGGCCTGCATCAAAGGAGGATCTTATTACCTCACCTCAGGAAAAAGAAATAAAAAATCCAAGCGACTCCAAATCGCTCCAGAAGGAAGGATAAGATTTTTTACTGCCAAGGGATCTACTATTATTTTCTCCTGTTTTTAGCGTTGCAACATCCATTTTCAAAAGTCATCTCAATAACATCAATGTTTTAGCACACTATTTTTATTGGATGTTCATTCGTGCATTCGTGGCAACCCCTTTTTGTCGATATTATGGATGGGAAAGTTGCCACGAATTCACGAATAAAAAATTAATAAATAAATTTAAATATGCAAATGGCTGTTCATTCGTGCATTCGTGGCAACCCTTTTAGCACACTATTTTTAAAAGTTCGAAAAAAGGAAAGCCTAAAGAAGGAGGATCTGTTGATTGCTCCTTAGGAAACAGAAGTTGAAAAGCCAAGTGATTCCAAATCACTCCAAAAGGAAGGATAAGATTTTTTCACTACCATTGGATCCTCTATTATTATCTGATCATGTTTTATCGCAAGTGGAGCAAAACACATAGCCATTCTGTGATCTTCATATGTATTTATTTTTACAGGACCATTTGAAGTAGTTTCACCATTCAATATCCAGAAACCATCTTCTTCATAAAAATCAACTCCAAATTTTGCCAATTCGTTGCTCAGAGCCTGTGTTCTGTCGGTTTCTTTTATCTTTAAACTTTCCACTCCGGCAAATTGAGTTTTTACACCGAGGGCAGCACAGGTAACTGCAACTGTTTGAGCAAGGTCTGGACAATCGGTAAAATCAAAATGCAATTCCTCAACAAAATCTCCCGAATTTTCCAATTCTAAAACATCGTTTTTAAAATTAGATGTTACTCCAAGTTTCTGATAAATTTCCGGTAAAACACTGTCACCCTGCAAACTCATTTCCATCAATCCATGAATTCGTATCCTTGATTCCGGAGATAATGCACAAACAGAAAAATAATAAGAAGCAGCGCTCCAGTCACTCTCCGCCTTAATATTTATGCTTTTATATTTTCCGGGAAATATGGTAATTGTATTTTTATTAAAATTATTTTTAATTCCCAATTGTTCCATTGTTTTCAGTGTCATATTAATATAGGGAAAGGAACCGATATTTCCTTTTAATTCCAATATTAAACCATTTTCCAACAATGGGCCTATCATCATCAATGCAGAAATATATTGTGAGCTTACATCTGCGCGTATAGCCAATTTTCGACCTTCAATTTTTTTTCCGTTTAAACGAATCGGCGGATATCCATCCTCCTCCAGATAAGTTATGTCGGCTCCCAAATTAATTAAGGCATCAACTAAAATTTTAATCGGCCTTTTTTTCATTCTTTCACTGCCGGTTAAAATATGTGAACCAGCAGTTATAGAGAGGTATGCAGTTAAAAAACGCATTGTTGTTCCGGCTGCTCCTACATCCAATAATTCCTCATCTGATAATAATAGTTTTTGTAATGTTTTTGTATCATCGGAGGGTGACAGATTTTCTATTTTAAATCCCTCCGGACATAATTTTTGCATAATAAGCAAACGATTGCTTATACTCTTTGATCCTTCAAGTATTATTGAACCATTAATTTTTTGCGTGGGTGATTTTAATATCAATTCCATTATAAACCTGCGTAATATTTTATTGAATCAGCTATTAATGCATCTGCAGCCTGAATATCATAAGTGCAATCGCCAATTGACTTTAATAAACTGAACTGAATTTTTTCATTGTTATTCTTTTTATCTAAAAGCATATGTTCCATCAATGTATTTATAGGAAGTTTATCAAGTGCATATTTAGGATAAAACCGGAAAATAGTATTGGCAATATCCTCTAAATCCGTTTTCTGTAAACTGATTAAATTATGGGAGAGCCATGCTTCACAAACCATGCCTATTGCAATAGCCTCTCCGTGTAAAAGTGGCACTTCATCATGCTGCAAACTCCATGTTTCTACAGCGTGACCAATTGTATGACCGAAATTTAATATTTTTCGCACTCCGGCTTCAAAAGGATCAGTTTCCACAACTCCTTTTTTTATATTTACCGAAGTGGTTATTATTTCCTTTAGATCAGAAATTGTATTCAGATCAGTTCTTTTAATTTTTTCCCAATAAAATTTATCTTTAATTAAACCGTGTTTTAATATTTCCGCATATCCACTTCGCAATTGTTCTTTGGGTAGGGTTTTTAAAAATTCAGAACAAATGATCACCATTTTAGGGTCGCCGAATAAACCGATGAGATTTTTTATACCGTTGAGATCAATTCCGAGTTTTCCACCTATGGAAGCATCCACCATAGCCAATAAAGTTGTGGGAATATTAATAAAATCAAAACCTCTTTTGTAGGTGCCGGCAACAAATCCACCCATGTCGCCAATTACTCCACCTCCCAAATTAATTAAAACACTTTTTCGTTCTGCCTTATTTTTTGTAAGTTCTTCCCAAAGATATTTACAGGTATCAATGTTTTTTTCCTTCTCACCCGACCTGATCTGTAAAACGATATGTTTTGGAAGCGAATTTTCAATTAGGGGATAACAAAAATGTTTTGTATTTTCATCGACCAGTACAAATATGGAAGAATATTTTTTCTCTTTTAACCATTGATAAAATTCCAATTGTTCACTGGATTTTTCCCTGAGAGAAATAAAATAATTTTCCGTAATAATTTGCATTCTACAATATTTTTTCCAGAGACCATGCATCTGCTCTGTCGATAAACAATTTTTTGGTCTCTTCCCAGGTTGTTTTAAATAATTCAGAATTCCGGTAGGTATCCAAATGATGAACACTTTCCCATAAACTCAGTGTGATCAAAACATTGGGTTGCGACAAATCCCTGCACAGATCAACACCTTTACATCCTGGAAACGCCTCGATCTTAGGGTGGGCAAATTCAAATATTTTAATAAAATCTTCAACCTTTTCCGGATCGAAGGTCATTTTAACTGTGCGTATTATCATTCAAACTCTATTTGTATGGTGTTATCAAGGTGCAAACCTAATAATTGATTGGCATTTCCTTTATTAATTGCAATTTCCAAATACCCTGAGGAGTTAAATAAACACAAACGTTCTCCCTCGGGTACATCTCCATAAGTTTCCGAAATTTCCCGAAGTTCCTCATTTCTTTTATAATTGATAACGAAACTTCTCCCCTTTCTGCTATTTTCAAATCGATCTTTTGTGATATTTATGATCAGATTGCCAAATCTGTCAATATACACAATATTTGCCCTCATCATAAATGCATTGTCGGGCGGACGAAGATATGTTTTTGTTTCGATCGTATTCAAGGGGTTACCTAAAACATTCATCGATTTTCCACCCAAAAGGTCGCCTACAATATCACATAATGCATCTTTAGCAATAAATGGGGAATCTTTTTCCTGTTTCGGTGGCACTTCAATAATTTTTGCTGGCTGATCTTCAAATAAAAGTGCAAATAAACCATTATCTATTCCAACAAAAAAATGATCCTTAAATTCAATAACTAAACATTTCGTGGTATTTCTCCTTTCGGCATGCACACTTACCAAATGAATTGTGCCTGCTGGAAAATGAAAAAAGGTGTTTTTTAATAAAAAAGCAGCTTCCTGAATATCAAAGGGGGCAATTTCATGGGAGATATCTACGATATTGGCGGAGGGTATTCGCGACAATATCTTTCCTTTTATTATGGCAACATAATAATCTTTTAATCCCAGATCGGAGGTTAAGGTTACAATTGCCATTTTTAAACGAAAAATAATTAATTGAACAAATAAATTAAATTTGCTGTTGAACGGTACAAAACTATAAGAAAAATTGATTGAAATAACTATTCCTTTAGACGGTGTGCGCCCGATTGACTTCTATGGTATACATAATGCGAGACTCGGCATCATAAAAAAAACCTTCCCATTTTTGAATATTTCTGCCCGCGGAACTGAGTTAAAAGTTCGCGGAAACGAGAAGGATACTGATGAATTCAAGGCGAAGATCGAATTAGTTTTGCAACATCTCGAAAAATTCGGGAGTATTAGCGATTCTAACCTTCAAAGCATTTTATTCGGTGTTGCTGAGGAGGAATTGGTAGATGTTCCCGAACTTCCTGAGGATGCCATTGTGCATGGCCCTAATGGTTTTATTGTAAGAGCCAGAACGCCAAATCAGAAAAAAATGGTGCAGCTCGCCAACGAAAATGATATCGTTTTTGCAATTGGCCCTGCCGGAACAGGAAAAACTTATACTGCAGTTGCCTTGGCAGTGAGAGCTTTAAAAGATAAATCGGTAAAAAGAATAATACTGACCCGGCCCGCCGTAGAGGCAGGTGAAAATCTCGGTTTTTTACCCGGCGATCTCAAAGAAAAGATTGATCCCTACCTGCGACCTTTATACGATGCACTCGACGATATGCTACCCATCGAGAAACTTAATTTGTATATGCAAAACAGAGTTATCGAAATTGCTCCTCTTGCATTTATGCGCGGAAGAACTTTAGATCATGCATTTATTATTTTAGATGAAGCACAAAATGCAACCGATGCACAAATTAAAATGTTTTTAACGCGCATTGGCCCCAGTGCAAAATGTATCATCACCGGCGATCTTACCCAAATAGATCTTCCGCGAAATCAATCCTCGGGATTATTTACTTCCCTCAGAATATTAAAAGGGATTGATGGAATTGGAACTATATTTTTAAATGAAAATGACGTGGTGCGACATAGACTTGTAAAATCTATTATCAAGGCATACGATAAAGAAAAGAACAGGTTGGAGGATAGGGCTTCGGAGGAATGATTAATTGTTAAACAGATCGTTCTTTATTCTCTCCATTTCCTTTTTCACCGCATCACTTTGCTCATCTTCTCTTTTTTCCAATTCATTTAACACCAGATCGTAGTTATGTTCATTTCTGTTTTGACTTAATTTATGTTTGGCATCTATTCTGGTTATGGAAATTTCAAATGCTACCAGTGCTTTTAAATGGCTTTTTAAATAATCATCGGTTAAATGTTCCATTTTAAAGGGTTTTTCAGATGTGGATTCATATCTGTTCACCAATCTAGTTAAAACATTTATGGTTTCCTCTTCATTTAATATTCTTGGTTTACCATAAACATGCACTGCAATATAATTCCAGGTTGGAACATTTACATGATCGTACCAGGAGGATGATATGTAAGTATGCGGACCATTAAAAATGACAAGTAAATTGTCGATAGTTTTAAAATTTTGCCATTGCGGATTTTGTTTTGCCATGTGTGAGCGCAACACCTTTTCTCCTTGATCATTTTCTTCCAACTCCACAGGCATATGTGTGGCAGTAACTTCTCCATTAATCTCACTCACAATTATTGCAAAAGGATTTTCCTGCATGAAACGAAAAATAGTTTCCTGTTCTTCGAGTTTATTAATTTTAGGAATATACATATAACCGGAATTAAAACTTTTCAATAAAAATTAAAATATATATCGTTCTTTTATGATCTGCATATGATGTAACTCATGTCCCGCAATAACATAGGCAAAAGATTTTACTTTCACGTTTCCATTATTTGCAATTGCTGAAAATTCCATCAAATCGTTGTTAAAACTATTAAATAAATAAACGGTAGAAGTGCGCACGGCAAAAAACTCCAGTATCATCTCTATAAAATCGCGTTCCTCTGTATTTCCATTTGTTACATAATCATCCTGTTCAAAACCAGGTAAGGGAGTTGCATCCTTTCTCGCAAAGCGCAATGCGCGATAACTCATAATGCGCTCTGTGTCGATGAGGTGTTGTAAAATTTCCTTAATATTCCACTTTCCCTCTGCATATCGAAACAAAATTTGCTCTTCGGTAAGTTGTCGCAAAAAATCGGATGTTTTTACAACATTATTTTTCAATATTTCGATAAGATCTCCTTCCGGAACTTTGTCGAGATAGGTTTTCTGATAGGGTAAATATTCTCCTTCCACAGGATGGATCCAGTTGAGCATAGTCGTAATTTTTTACAAAAATGCATAATAATTTATTGGGTGAGTAGTGAATAGTGAGTAGTGAGCTTACTAACAGTTAACCCTATAGTTTTTACTCCTGACTAATGACTAGTGACTATTGGGGTGAGTGGTGAATGGTGAGTGGTGAGTATGCCCCGACTTTAACAAGAATTATGGTAATGATAAAAGGCTCCAATCGTAGGAGGAACTTACTCACGATTCATTTATCCGCTGTAGCTTCAGCGAAGGTGGACGATTGACGATTCACGAAAGGAGTGGTGAATGGTGAGTGGTGAGTATGCCCTGACTTTGTAACAAGAATTATGGTAATGATAAAAGGCTCCAATCGTAGGAGGAACTTACTCACGATTCATTTATCCGCCGTAGAATCAGCGAAGGTGGACGATTGACGATTCACGAAATGAGTGGTGAGTTATCCTCCTTCGCTAAAGCTACGGCGGACAAGTGAGTAATGAGATTGATCCTAGTGAGCCGTATAATTTTAGTTTCTAGCCCTGCTCCAAGGTAACATTGAACGGACTCACGATTCAGGATTGACGATTCGCGAAATGACTTATTTAATAATTGAGCCGTATCGATAAATAAATGTGTTGGCGGAAGATTAATTTTGCGGCATGGATATCAATAATACGCTGAGGAATGTATTGACGGATACTTCTTTGTTGCTGGCTATTGGTTTTGACAAGGCTTCAAAGTTCCTGAAGAATACGTCGCTTTTACAGGAACATGAGGACAAAACAATATTAAAAGTGATCGTTACCACTCTGGCTTCCGCCCCTGAAGTAAATGTTAAATTAGTAAACTCTTCTACCCCCTGCGTTGTTTAGGGGAAATAAGTTCAATTTATGGATATACAAGCCTTACTCATGCGTTTGCTTTTTACTGGCGGTTTCTATTTTGTTTCCGATATTTTTATTCATTCGGCAATAAGATCCACCTTCTATAAAAATCCAAAAAGAGCTGTCCGTTTTTACTGGATAATAAATATTTTAATATTCCTTATTTCCAGCATAGGATTTCTTTTTGTAAAATATATGGACCCTGAAATGGCAAGATTAAATTCCTATTTTCTTGGAATTTTCGTTTCTCTTTTGTTCACAAAACTTATTATTGCAATAATATTATTTTTAGCGGAAGATATTTATAGAATACCTTATAGTTTTTATACCTATCGCAAAAGAAAAAAAGCGAAAACCGAATCCGGTGTATTGATCAATCGAAGAAATTTTATTGCCAAATCGGCAATTATTTTTGGAGTGTTACCTTTTTCGGGATTTTTATATGGAATTTTTAAAGGGAGATTTAATTTTACAATACATGCTGAAACAATTTATTTCGATGATCTTCCCCCCGCATTTGACGGATTTACTTTAACTCAACTGAGTGATCTGCATATCGGTTCCTGGGATAAGGTTTCCAAACATAAACTTGAATATTTAGTGGAACTCGTAACCTCATTAAAATCGGACGTATTATTTTATACCGGCGATATTGTAAACAGCAGTGCTGATGAAATGGATGGATGGTTTGATACTTTTAAAACATTATCAGCACCCTTTGGCATCTATTCGGTATTAGGTAACCATGATTATGGCGATTATATTAAATGGAAAACAGAAGAGGACAGAGATCAAAATTTGGTTAATGTAAAAAATATTCATCCCCAATTGGGATTTAAATTATTGTTGAATGAAAATACTTTTATTGAAAAGGACGGTGAAAAAATACATATCATAGGCGTTGAAAATTGGGGCAAAGGCGATTTCCCTAAAATTGGAGATCTCAATAAAGCGAGCAGCGGAATTGAAGAAAATGCATTTAAAATTTTATTATCGCACGACCCTTCTCATTGGCGTGCAAAGGTGTTGGAAGAAAAAGATCCTCCTCATCTTACATTAAGCGGCCATACACACGGCTTCCAAATGGGACTTGAAACTCCGGCATTCAGAATTTCTCCTTCACAACTTGTGTATAAAGAATGGGCAGGTTTATATAATAATGGCAAACATCATTTATATGTAAACAGAGGTTTGGGAACAGTTGGTTATCCGGGCCGAATAGGCATCTGGCCTGAGATCACAAAAATTACTCTTCGAAGAAAAACAAGCTGAAAATTTATTAATATTGTAAATTCAATTACAATTTAATAAAGTATGAAAAATTTAATAATACTATTTTGCATCATTTTTGCGCTTTACTCCTGCTCTCAAAATTCCAAAGCATTTGATAAGAACGGTAATTTACTAATTGAAAACTTGAGCTCAGAAAACGGGGCAATGAATTTTATTCCAATGAACGCCAGCGATAGTGCGGATGTTTTAAACTATACACCTGCAGTATATACATTTGATCGAGAACCTTATACGGGAAAAATTGCATCGTACAACAAAGAGAAACTGATGTTGGAAGGAAATCTAAAAAACGGCATTTATTCCGGCGAATGGAAATTTTATTATCCGAGCGGTGTTGTTCAAATTGAAGGCAGCTACACAAACGGACATGAAACAGGTTTCTGGAAATCTTATTATACAAAAGATAAACCCAATATCGTAAAATATTACAATTCCGAAGGATATATGTTAATGCGCAAGGAATATTATGATACCGGAAGAATTAAAAATTATCAGAATATAAACTGTGCAGAATTTGGTGGTCGCGAAAGACGAATACAATTTAAATACAATGGCGAAATTGACTATATAGATGCAGAAAGAGAGGTGGGTAAATTAACTCCTGCAGAAATAAATACACTATTGAAAAATGAT
Organism: Bacteroidota bacterium; assembly: GCA_043727235.1. GTDB lineage: Bacteria > Bacteroidota > Bacteroidia > Chitinophagales > BACL12 > UBA7236. The sequence goes on along the minus strand of JAYSYX010000267.1, from coordinate 5,671 downwards.
GGGTTGTTGGTAAAAAAATAATAGTTTCAGGTTAGTAAATAAAGTATCATTCTAACGAGAATTTCTTCATGTTAATATAGAATCTTCGTGGTTAATTTTTTTTACCACAAGGTGCACAAAGGAACCCACAAAGAACACTATTTATCTATACAATTAACCTTGTGTCCCTAGTGTGTTCCATTGTGTTCTTTGTGGTTATTTTTTTTACCACAAGGTGCACAAAGGAACCCACAAAGAACACTATTTATCTATTACAAATAACCTTGTGTCCCTAGAGTGTTCCGTATTGTTCTTAGTGGTTATTTTTTTTTACCACAAGGTGCACAAAGGAACCCACAAAGAACACTATTTCACTATATTATAAACCTTGTGTCCCTTGTGTGTTTCCTTGTGATCTTTGTGGTTAATTTTTTTTATCCCAAGGTGCACAAAGGAACCCACAAAGAACACTATTTCACAATATTATAAACCTTGTGTCCCTTGTGTGTTCCCTTGTGCTCTTTGTGGTTAATTTTTTTTACCCCAAGGTTCATTATCTTTAAACATCATGACTGAAAACGAAATATCAAAAATAGTTTTTGAATGTGCATTAAAAGTGCATCAAAATCTAGGCAATGTCGAAACATAAAATACCTTGTTTCCCCTAATGTGTTCCCTTGTGTTCTTTGTGGTTATTTTTTTTACCACAAAGTGCACAAAGGAACCCACAAAGTGCACAATGTCGAAACATTAAATACCTTGTTTCCCCTAATGTGTTCCCTAGTGTTCTTTGTGGTTATTTTTTTTCAGTAAGAAATTTTGCAATCAATCTTTGGTAGAGAGAAAATCTATCAACCCTTATCTTAATAAAATAAGTGCACCAGAATATGTTTCATTAATTCCGTCGCACAACATTTTTACAACATAAATATAAGTACCTATTTCCTGTGGTCGTCCGCTTATATCAGTACCATCCCAACCTCCACTATCAGCAGTGGCGAAATAGTCATAAACCTCCTGACCCCAGCGATTATATACAGTGAAGTAAGTAACTTCCTCACATAAATTAGTTGTAGGAGGAACTCTGAAAAGATCGTTCAAACCATCTTCATTCGGAGTAAATACATTTGGAAATGCAACTGCAGCAGCAACTAAAATTGTTATGCAATCGGTTGAGGTACATCCTGTTGGATGTGTTGCAGTAACACAATAAGTAGTAGTTTCATAAGGATTAATAAGCGGATTTGCCGTAGTTACATCCGATATATTATAGTCAGGTGACCACAAATAGGTATAGGTATCATCGAGGTTGGAATAAAGTGTCATATAATTTCCAAGCTCAAGGGTTGTATCGGGAAATGCAGTTATAGCAACTGAATCAATTACATCCACTTCCACAAAACCAATTATCTGACAACCGAGGTCATCGGTAACTATCAATGTATAAGTAAAATCGTATGGAGGAATTATTGTAAGATCAGGAGTATTGGTTGTTGCAGGATCATTCCAATCGTAAGCTAATGTTCCTGTTCCTGTTGCAACCGATGACATATATAATTCATTTCCCGCACAAACAACTGCATCATCAGGTATCATATCAACAGTCAGCTCCACATAAATAACATTTGGTTGCGGAATATCAAGATCACCTAAATAAAATCCGTTCGCTCCTGACGTTGCATTATTCGATGAATTAAAACATGGAGACCCAACGCCCTCACCTACTGTTGTTCCGGGAGAACCACCGGCAGCATCAAGATTTATTGCACCCGGCATAACCGGAGCATTAACCCAAAGCAATCCACCCGAACCACCACCTCCGGGCCCAACACAATTTATACCATCAAATGAATTATCTGTATTTCCACCCTCACCCCCTACCACCTGCACATTTAGCGTTGTTGAAACATTATTGAGTTCCATCGCAACAGTTCCGGCACCACCGCCTCCACCTGCACCATCGTCAAAAGCAACATCTGTTACACTTTCCCCATTCGACCTGATAAAAAATCCATTTCCTTCAATATTATTTGCAATGATCATTACTATTCCTCCCCCATTGCCACCTTGTGTTCCTGTGCCAATATTAGAGCTACCTGCTCCACCACCACCACCCATAAAGATCTTATTAGAAACATTATTATAATCCAATGACCATCCTCCGAATCCGGGATAAGTTCCACCGCACAATCCAGCAGAATTAGTTAATTGTCCACCCATTCCACCATTCACATTATTACTTCCACCACCGCCGCCGGTTTGCCTGTCGTTTCCGCCACCCCCGCCATTAGCAGGTGCTCCCCTTGCTGCCAGATTATCGCCGTTTTCTGAAATACCTTCACCTTTATATCCGGCTTTATCCTCGCCCGGCAGAATTACATATCCGTCAAATCCTGTTGCACCACCGGTTATACATGGAGTATTTACCACGACACTTGAGCCACGGAAACCAATTCCGGTAGCATCAATATCGGCACTGAAAGATATTGTTCCTGTAGATATCAGAGAAATAATACCACCTGTAGTACCATTCCAGGGAAGTCCGGTAACGGTTCCCACAATATCAACATCCACGTATTCCGGCACTCGAACCAATTGGCAACGCCCGGCAAGTTCGTAAGGCCTGTTTATAATTTCATTTAAAGTAACTACATTAAAAACGATATTTTGAACTGTGAACATTTCATAATCACCACTTTTGGCATAGTTCAAAATAGACCCGTATGTTGGCAAGTTATCGGCTTCCGCATCAACCCCGCGCATTTGAATTAATAAAACATTGTCGCCAATGGAAAGCCCTAAAGGCGTATTGTCGAGAGTAAGACTATTGTTGCAAATATCGATACCGGTAACCTCATAATAATTGTTGATCACCCCTGATATACTTGTTTGAGCCCTTAGGGTCCAAAAGTTGAGGAGCAACACAGCACATAACAACAAAGGAATTCTCGGCATAAATTTAAGTGTGCGTGTGATTTTTTTACGAAGATAAGTAATTCCCGCAAAGTTGCAATAAAATCCCTTATTTTGACCCCTATTTACATATGATATTTATTAACAAAAAGTTGGTTTATGACAAAAATTGAAGTCACTTCTAAATTAAAGGATGTTGTTGCAGATTATTCAAAACTCTGCATGAATATACAGGAACCCGATTATTTTGCCCCAGCCGGCGAAAAATGGAGTGTTTCAGAAAATACCCGGCACCTTATGCTGGCTGTAAGTCCTATAATTTTAGCCTTCAGTTTGCCAAAATTTATTCTTCGTATGGCTTTTGGGAAACCAAACAGAAACAGCCGGAGTTTTGATGAATTAAAGGCAAAATATATCGTGAAACTGGAAGCGGGAGGAAAGGCCTCCAAACCATATGTTCCAAACATACAAAAAGTGAATGTCACAAAAGAAACAGAGATGAAAAAATTTATGCTGCTCCATGCCCGTTTTATAAGTAAATTAGATAGATGGAAAGATGTTGATCTAGATTCCTATTTATTACCGCATCCCCTGTTAGGAAAAATCACGCTTCGGGAAATGTTATATTTCACAAGCTTCCATATAGAACATCATCAACAAACAATTGAGTTATTACATAAACCACAATTTACCGAGTCATGAAGCAGTCGCATCGCCTTAAAAAAATGTTTTCCGATCTGCATAACGGAAATCCATGGACAGCCATTAAACTGACAGATATTCTAAGTGGTATTACTGCCGAACAAGCTGCTCAACGACCTATAAAAAATGCTAATACAATATGGCAGTTGGTTCAACATTGTGTTGGATGGCGGGAGAACGTGTTGCGAAAAATTCAAGGCGAAATTTTCAAATCTCCGGAGGATAATTATTTGTCGGAACCCATGGATACAAGTTCAGAAGCATGGAGAGAACTACTCGAAAGGTTAAAAAGCTCGGAATTGGATTGGGAAATTTATCTGGAAAATTTAAACGATGAAACTTTGGATTTGGGATATACACCTTCAAAAAATGAATGGACAAATTATGAGGTGATACAAGGTATTCTGCACCACGACAATTATCATTTCGGACAAATTTTGATGTTGAAGAAATTAGTTAAATAAAGGTGTTTTTCCGGTAACCACAGCGAACCTTTTAGTAACTCAAAATCGTTATCATTCAACAATTCAGGTATTTTAGATATATAAAGCGTTATTTTGCATTATAATAATAGATGTTTAAATTAAAGAAAATGGTTAAAATTTAAGAAAGGGTGAATTTAAAATTTTTATTACTACTTCTCACAATTACCGCAGTTTCGAAGGCGCAAAATATTCCGTATTCCGTTTTATATGATGATACTTTATTGAACTCGATCTTCATCACCATGCATCCTGATTCACTTGAAGAATTATATGATGAATTGGAAAATGAACATGAGTATGCGGTATTATTTGTTTATCAAAATGGGTCAACATTTGATACTTTGGAAAATGTAGGACTGCGACTCAGGGGAAATACCTCACTGGAGTCAGCAAAAAAATCGTTTAAAATTTCATTTAATACTTATGTTTCGGGAAGACGTTATGAAGGTGCAAAAAAATTAAATCTCATCGGCAATCACAACGATCCGACCATGAGTCGTGAAAAAATATATTTTGATATTTATAATGATTTTGGATTACCTGTAAGAAGAGTATCCTTTGCTAAATTTTATATTAATGACACCTATTACGGTCTATATAGTTTGACCGAGGAGTACGACGATATATTTTTACAGGACAGATTTGGAGAAAGCGGCGGAAATTTATATAAATGTTTGTATGGAAGTAATCTTGAATATGATGGAACAAATCAGGGGGCTTATAATACTTACGAATTAATTACCAATGAACAACAAAATGATAAAAGCGACCTGGTGCAACTCGCCGATGTTATAAATAATACTCCAATAGCCGATCTTTCCTGTGAGTTGGAAAAAATATTTAATGTGGATGGATTCTTAAAAATTTATGCACTGGATATTTCAACAGGCCATTGGGATAATTACGGCGCAAATCAAAATAATTATTATTTATATCACAATCAAGGGAACGGTAAATTTGAATTTTTAAGTTACGATTGTGATAATGTTCTCGGTGTTGATTGGTTTGGAATAGACTGGGCAGAAAGAGATATTTATGAGTGGAATTTTGATGACAGACCACTGGTAGAAAGGTTATTTCAGATTCCGGAATATGTTGACCTTTTTAGTTATTATGTGAATTTATTGAGCAACACACTAATGGTTCCTGAAACTATTTTCCCGCATATTGATTCCATTCGCGACCTGATAGCGCCAGCAGTAATGGATGATGTATTCCGAACCTACGATTATGGATTTACTTACGACGATTTTTATGATGGATTTAATACAAACGGAATAATCGGACATACTCCTTATGGCATTAAAAATTTTATAGAAGCAAGAGTTGCTAATTCGGCATCACAGGTTGAATTAAATGATATTGCACCAATTTTGGAAAATGAAACCCATATCACCACATTACCACAGCCGGGTGAAGAAATTATTATGCGTTTATTGGCTACTGATGATAATACTGTAAATAATTGTGTAGTATTTTATAGTGCAGATAATGTTGCATTTACACAAGTGAATTTATTTGATGATGGTACGCATAACGATTCGCTGCCGACTGATAATATTTTTGGCGGACTTATAATAACAGAACCCGAT
>JAYSYX010000266.1:0-3587 GCA_043727235.1 Bacteroidota bacterium | reverse complement strand
TTTAAGGTTGGTTGGAAAGGTGAAGCTTATGATATGGATATTGATTTACCTTTTTGGGCCGATTTTTTAATAGCAGTAGGTTATGTATCCGGTTTTGTAACGCTTGCGCCAATTCCATTTATTGGCTCTTATTTAATTGTTTTAATGACAGAACTTGTTAGTTCTGTGCTCCCTAATCTCATATTACAGCAGGAAACCGAACAACAAAAGAAAATAAATTTAGCACTGGCAACTAACTTAGAAAATGTTACGATGCCGCTCCCAGGAACGGAATTTCCTATATGCAAAATAAACATGACAGATTTTGTAACCGAAGCTAGCGGAATAAATGGATGGTTTAATTTTATGGTAGCTAAAAATGAATTTAATCCTTTATCTATAAATAATAATGCATCCCCTTCGGCTTTTAGTGTGGATGTAGCATTTAAAGAGAAAATTAAAGTTAATTTTTCTTTACCGCAAAAAGGTTTCTTTCACCCGGAAGATCCTCTGATGAGGCTACATTGGAAAGTATTCAAGGATGAAATACTCGCTTTTGAAAAAGATAATAACTTAAAGCACCCGAAGGATATTGACCCCTTTACTATTTTTATTGATAGAAGTGATGAACTTATACAAACGTATAGTTCGTTTACAATCATTTGCAGAGTTTACAGACCATGGGGTGATTTTACAGAGGAGGTGTTTAAAACACAAAGGGTAATTAGGGTGATGGATAAATTAGAAAGAAGAAAAAAGTATGTTTATTGGGGACCCCATAGAGTATTTTGGCAGGAATATGCAACAAGAAAAAATAATTCCGCAAGAAAAGATGATAAATGGTATTGGAATGGCTCAGACAGAAGATCAAAAATTCATAAAACAGATATTGATGTCCGCTGCAAATTTGCAACGGAATATTCTATAGAGGAGAATAATAAATTACATTATATTGATGAGTTGCCATTTTCCATTGAAGACATTCAATTACACAGAGATAAAGTATGTGATTATTGCTTTTTCGGAGGTCCGGACAAAAAGAGATTAAAACCAGACCATTAATTTGGTTCGGCAGAGAAGCGGGATTTTTGTTACATCACAATAATATTTTTGAATAAATAATCTAATTGTGACATTTATCCTCAACAAACATCAAATTCCGTTCTAAATAAAGCCTTCCTACCTCAAAACCACCTTCCCCCCACCAACTAACTCCCCACCACTATTTATCTGCACCAAATAAATCCCCGACACCAAATTACCTCTCTCAAACCCAAACCTCACCTTATCCCAATCAATTTCAACATCGGCAACGTATTGCGACAAAACACACCGCCCACTCATATCAAACAATTTTATTTCGAGTTGATTTAATTCCTGAGGATTATTGAATGTGATTTGAATAATTGCTTCAGAGGAAACGGGGTTAGGATAAATTAGTATTCCCGCCACATCAGATGGCAATTCAAAAATCGCAACATCGAGTGAATCGCATCCCGGAATTAAGCAACCCATGCTGTCGAGTTTGAGGGCCCAAAAATTTTGATTCGGATGACCCCATTCGTCAAGTGGAGGCCCATCTCCTGTTCCACTGAGTAGAAATCCTCCATCATCGGCTGCTAACAAATTGTATGTCCATCCCTCCGTATGATTTTCATCCGTTGCATATTGTCGAATCCAGAGTTCCTCTCCTTCAGCATTTATCTTAGAAATAAAAGCATGATAACCATAATTGTCATATGTTTCATAAAATCCTGCCCCAACTATACTTCCATCTTCCAGTTCTTCGTACCCTGCAAAATCTACCTGACCCTCGATAAATCCTATGCTATCATCACGCATGGATGTTCGATAATTCCAAATCGAATCAAGATTCTCATCAAGCCTTGCAATATAAGTCTGGTAATAATCTAATGAGTAAACTCCCCATACAAGGAATCCCTCGTTGATCGATTTTTTTGAAAGCGTAACGCAGCCATCCCCAAGCACCGATGAATAAACCAGGGCTCCAGATGTATCTATTTCATTCATTCGGAATCCATATCCGCAAGGATCATACAAGCTGACATAAGTTATAAGGTTAGCACTATTCATATCGAAATATCCACACCAATCTAATACGCCCCCGATTGAATAGTCATTTTCCCAGATGACATCTCCTTCAGAATCTGTTTTAATAAAAAAAATACTCTGGCTGGGATCTGATGTGAAAGCTGAAATGATCATATCTCCATTTTCAAGTCCCCGTATGCATGCTCCTTGTTGTTCACCTTCTATATCAACAATTTTCGAAAAAAGTGAATCGCCGGTATCCGGATCAAATTTAAAAATATAGATATCTGAGCTGTCACCGGAGGCACGAAGACCCGCAAATCCAATCGAGCCATCCGGAAATTCATCTGCCCAAAACCAGGGTGCATAATCCACGCCGGGTTCACCATAAAATTTGTTCCATATTATATTTCCCTCCAGATCTATTTTAGCAAGTTCGATCCGCCAATTCCATGTATCCTCGTCGAAGCCATTTCCTATTAAAATATAACCATCATCAGCCGGCATGCCAGTATAAATAATATTAGAAATCGTATCAAAGTCATAAGTTTTATTGAAAGTTGTTTGGGATATCGCAGAATGAATTCCCAAATAAAACAAAAGTATGAGTAATTGAATTTTCATAGAATTTCCAATTAAAGCTAAGTTTAATTTTCTACTTAAACAAACTATAGAAGGGTATTGCCCTTTAACTATCCAAATTCCAAACCGGATTCTATGGTCAAATAAAAAGGGTTCAATAGGTAGAAAAAAAGGGGAACCCGCCTGTGGGCGGACAGGCGCGGATGACGCTGATTTGGCGGATTTAAAAGGATAAAAAAAATATCGAGCTGCTGTCGCTAATATCGAAAGCCTCAATATTCTCCAGTGATTCTTCAGTAAGGGATATCCCCTACGGAGCGACTGAGGGTCTCGCTCTTAGCGAGGCTCTCAGTAATGGCAATAACCCAATAACCGAAGCGACTGAGGGTCTCGCTCTAGCGAGGCTCTCAGTAATGGCAATACCCTAAAAACCGGAGCGACTGAGGGTCACTTTTGGTTTTTACCTTATTGAGACCTTTTTTGTTTATGCATTATTGAGACCTTCGCTAAGAGCGAAAGCCTCAATGTCTTCGCAAGAAACTTTCACTGAGGCTCTTGATTAGGAGGATTTCACTTTCGGATTATTAATCGTGTTAAACTTTTAAGCGGTTAAAATCAATCCACTCTAAATCCAAAAAAAATTAGGGGTGTCTGAATCTCTAATGTATAACTTATAAAGCCTTATTGTTTTTTTAATACCTTAATTTTTTATTAAATTTGTATAAATAATATCGAAATGACAAAAGAAAAAGTATTAGCTACACTTCTTGGTATGCCCGAAGAATTTGAAACAGAACTGCTAATTCAAAAATTACTTTTCATCGAAAAAGTTGAGCAAGGTTTGGAAGATATCGAAAAAGGAAGATTTTCGAAATTTGAGGATGTGAAGGCTGAATATGTAAGCAAATGGCAAAAGATGAATTAAAACTATAAAAAATAAATTCTGCCGGGCTTTCGAATTAAGCAGGTAACTT
>JAYSYX010000265.1:0-9413 GCA_043727235.1 Bacteroidota bacterium | reverse complement strand
CCCTTTTCCCCTATTTAAATTGCTAAAATCTTAAATTTGTCAAATAACGTTTTATAATTTTGTAAACATACGAGTCCCTCACGGGTATAATTGATTTTTTATTTGTGTGAGTTGACACTGTGGGGACACTTTTAGGCGTAAATTTTCTAAATCCCACCGTTTGTTTTCCCGTGTCTCGATTCCCGATTCACGATTCCCATTTTTATCCTTTTAAATCCGCCAAATCAGCGTCATCCGCGCCTGTCCGCCCCTTGGCGGATTCCTCCTTTTTTTTCTCCCGTTCAAACGTCTCTCCTACCCCTTTTCCCATTTCAAAAACATGAAAAAACGTCGTCCCATAATTCCTCTTCCGCAAAAAATTCGGGTGATCATCAAAAGTATATTTCTGATTTGTTTCGAGAATGAACCAGCCGCCCGGATTTAATAATTGCATTTCAAAAACTTCTTCCGGTAATGCGGGGATATTTTCTAAGGGATATGGCGGACCGGCAAAAATGATATCGAATTTCTTTTTTGTGGAACGTATATATTCAAAAACATCCATGCGAAGCACGTTGATGTTCATCTCCAGATCATCGGACATTTTTTTTATGAAATCGGTGCTGCGTTTATCCAGTTCTATGCTTACAATATCCTCACAACCCCGTGAAGCCATTTCGAAACTAATACTACCAGTGCCTGAAAAAAGATCGAGAAAACTAATATCATCCAATTCAAAGTTGTTTGTGAGAATATTAAATAATCCCTCCTTAGCAAAATCAGTCGTTGGTCTTGCAGGCAAATTGTTGGGCGGATTAAAGCGGCGACCTTTAAATTTTCCGGTGTTTATTCGCATAGGTCCAGGCTCATCAGACTGTTGTAGTAATAAAAAGGTTTTTCCTGTAATTCTTTCGGCAATACAATATTTTCGTTTAAAGCAACAAAAGAAATTGTTTTAAAGAATTTCCATAATTCTCCGAATAAAAGTGAATCCGGCATAATTTCGCCAGATAATTTCAGATCACAATTTTCGCGGTCGATATTATATTGATCGGAAACCAATAAAACATAATATAAAAAATCCTCCTTATTCACAAACCGAAATTGATTCATGAATTTAAATTCCTTTTTTTCGAAATATAAAATATGAATTACTCCCGGTTTAATATCTAATATCAATTGCTGATCAAAAAAATCTTCCCTGTTGCGAACGGCATTTTCTAAAATTGATGTGCCTATATGAATTATTTTTGGTGAAGGATAAATCTCACTAATATAATTTAATTCCTCTGATGAAATGGAAAAAACATTTTTAATAAATATCTTATTGATATTATTCACCAAAATAACATCTTCATTGGCAAGTGTTGCTGTTAGTTCCAGATAATTGCGTTTTTTATCCTCTTCAAAAATTACGCGTGGTATCAATGTAAAAGGAGTACAACAGATCCCAACCTTCACTTCGAGAAAAGGCACCTGTAAAACATCCTCACTGGTGATAGAAATTTTCAGTTTATTGAGCATTTCCAAGGGTGAAGCTGCGTTTAATTGCACCGTTTTCAGAACCTGCAACTGTCCGCTTCGCCTTTCATAAATGGCATAGGAATATTGCTGTTCCTCCAACTGAAATAACAGCGAACAATGTTTGGTAAAATCTTTGTTGAAATCTTTGTCTATGTAATTATACATATGGGGCGTAAAAATAGCTGTTTTTTTCAAGTGACCTCTAAATCACTCATGTAGTAGTAACTTTGCAGCTTAAAATACCTTGTTCTATGTTTTTTCGACCGAGAAGATTGCGCAAAACGGAAATATTACGCGAGATGGTGGCTGAGACCCGACTTCACAAAAATATGTTCATCTACCCACTTTTTGTGATGAAAGGAAAGAACATAAAACACGAAATTGGCGCTATGCCGGGTGTTTATCACTTTTCAACCGATACCCTTAGCAAAGAAATTGAATCATGCCTTAAAGTTGGGATCAATAAATTTCTGCTTTTTGGAGTTGGAGAAGATAAGGATCCTGAAGGCTCATCTTCATTCGATTTTACAAACGCTGTTGCCAATGCCGTGCGTACAATGCGTGCCGATTTTGGCAACGATGTGATGATAACCACCGATGTTTGCATGTGCGCATATACCGATCACGGGCATTGCGGAATTATTCATGGCCATGATATTGCCAATGATGAAAGTGTAGATATTTTAGCAAAAATGGCACTTATGCACGCAGAAGCGGGTGCCGATATTGTGGCCCCTAGCGATATGATGGACGGACGTGTTGGTGCCATCCGACAAAAATTGGATGAAGGCGGATTTTCCAATACTGCTATTATGAGTTATTCCGTAAAATACGCATCCGGTTATTACGGTCCCTTCCGTGAAGCTGCCGATTCTGCTCCGTCTTTTGGAGATAGAAAAACTTACCAAATGGATTTCAGAAATACACGTGAATCTTTAAAAGAAGCCTTAATGGATGCTGATGAAGGTGCTGATATCCTAATGGTAAAACCCGCATTGGCATATTTGGATGTAATTAAAATGGTAAAAGAAAATACCCTCCTTCCTCTTGCTTGTTATAATGTTTCCGGCGAATACGCCATGGTAAAAGCAGCAGCTTTAAAGGGTTGGATTGATGAACAAAGGATAGTAATGGAAAATATGTATGCTTTTACCAGAGCGGGTGCGGATATAATTATCACCTATCATGCGAAGGATATTTTGGAGAAGAAATGGTTCTGACATGAAGTAGATCTCCTGCGTCGATCACTACATGTTTCAGTTCTGTCTTCAGTGTTCTGGGTTCTGAGTTCTGGGTGCTACACCCCAAGAGTGTCCCCACAGTATTACCCGAAGGGAATGCTGTGGATTCGGAGCTGAAAGTTGATGAACGAGTTCGGGGTCTCAGTACTAGGTTGATGAGATAACTATTTATTTCGGTTCTCCCTTATAAAAGTACCAATCTTTATATTTACACATTGAAAACATTATGAAAAAACCTCTGATTCTTCTTATTCTGTTCCTAAGTCTTTTAAGTGCTGCCTTTGCACAAAGTCCTTTTTTAAAAACAAGCATTTATTTTGAAACGGATGAATTTGTATTAACTGACGAGCATAAACAAATTCTCGATAATATTTTATTTGAAAGTAAAGGACTGGAGATAACTAAAATATTAATCCGCGGAAACACAGATAGTGATGCCGATAGCATGTATAATATCGCATTATCAGATAAAAGAACTAATTCTGTTGCCTTGCATTTTATTGCAGGTGGATTAAAAGAATCGCTAATGACAAAGGATCATTATGGCGAAAATAAACCTAAAGAAAGTAATACAACCGAAACAGGAAAACAAATTAACAGAAGGGTTGACATAGTAATTTTATATAAACCACAAACACCGCCGGTTGCAGATAATGTGATGGAAGTAGATGATAAATTATCCCCCCAAACCCCTACCGATACTTGTTATGATACCTTGATTTATGTTGGTGATGGCACTATAATAAAAATGGATCGTTGTGAGTATCTTAGGAAAAAAGATTGTTTGCAATTTACTGCATTTGATACACCGGAAAGTATACGAAATTCCAACATGACAACTTTAGACTCTGCGGGAAATGCTTTGATGTCGGGAGGAATGTTTATTTTTAAAACCTGCAACGACACTTGTCTGGACGAACCTATTACTGTACGAATGCCAGTGCCCGGCAATATTGTAATGGATATGGACCTCTATACTTTGAACACAGATGGGTCATGGACAAGAATTGGTTCCGGAAATCGCGTGGTTAAAATGAGTGGCACATATTATTATGAAATGGAAATAATTTGCCCTGGTGGTTATAATAAGGATAAACCTATTAAGGATGCATTCTGCAAACCCGGAGTTTTCAGAAAATTAAAAAAACCATGTGCAAAATATAAATTTAAAGCCAAGGATAAATTGACTTTTACTTCTATTCAACTTTCAACAAATGTTCCCTTAGGATTATATAACTTTAAAATTAGTAAAAATCAAAAAAAGGCAACTTTTTGGATGGGATGCCCTCCTGCTGTTCCTTCTGTAAAGATCGAAGCTATTAGTTCCAATGGTGAGAAATTATTACTTGATTATAGATCCGTAAGACTATTATCCGATAAAAAGAGAAGCAAAAAATGTCCTAATCTCGCCAGAAAATATAAAATACATTTATCCGATTTCGACAAAATTGGTGTGGAAGAAAATATCCGCATGTGAAACAATATCACTTATAATTACCTTCCCAGATCTTTAACTATTGTTAAAATTAACGAGGTTGACCTTTTTGTGAAGTGTGAAAGTTTGGGTTATTCGTTGATTGATTAACGCGTAAGACTTTGACTATCACCTGAATAACTTATTGTTTGCTTTATGTTTTACCGGAACTTCGATTCGTTTATCCTCTTTTTTCCTTGGAAAGGCACAATTAATGTCATTGTTTAAGGGTGGGTATTGACCCTACTTTTGTAATATAAATCTAAAATAATGATACGATCAATTTTTACTTTTCTGCTATGCTTATCCATTTCTCTACCTATGTTCGCCGATGTTACCGTTGATTGGATACGCGATGGAACAGGTACCGGTGTGATTGCCGACATAGATAAAGAAGATAATCTTTTTGTGGCGAGCTGGGATGGCTCGATATACCTCAGAAAGTTCGATGTGTTTGGGAACTTCCAATGGGAAGTTAATTATTCAACCCCCATTGCGTTTAATTTTCTGTATCCTGCCAATGTTCATTGCGATAGTTTAGGCAATGCCACCGTTGTTGGATATCGATACACCTTACCCACGGAAGGCAGAAAAGCAAATGCTCTCATTATTAGAAAATATGACAGCGAAGGAAATTTACTATGGGAACAATTGATCGAGGGTAATTTTAGTCATTTTAATAATAGCTCCTATAGAACTAATGTAACCTCGGTTGAAGATCTTTTTGATAACATATATATCGGAACTGCCGGAAATGTGTCGGGTTATGTTACCACTGGATTTAATGCTATCAAGATCAACCCCGAGGGTATTGTCGAATGGATAAGCACCAAAAACATCTCCGGATTGCCCTATCATTTTGTTTCCAGAATTCGAATGAACGGTAATCGAATCGCTTTGGCAGGACATACCAATTATTGGCTTGCCAACGCAGTAATATGGGTTTTAGATACTAATGGAACTCATAAATGGTCGAAAACTGAAGTCGGAATAGGTGGCGCAGATGCCATGATCGATAACTCAGGAAAAGTTTATCTATTAAGTTCAACCTTTCCCGGATACACTTCAGATCTTTCACTTTTCAAGTATAAGCCAAACGGAACTTTTATATATAATCAACTTTATGATTTCGGAGGGGCTGAAATTCCCTCAAGAATGGAGTTGGGTTATGATAACAGGATCGTAATTCTAGCTTACGGCAATCAAACCGGCGGTAGTTTGTATACAGATTGGCTAACGTTAAAGGTGTCGCTAAATGGAGTACTTAACTGGTCACAAAGATATGACGAACACAGCGGAAACGATGAAATTCCCTCCCATATTGCACTCGACACCGACGGCGATATATTTGTTACCGGAATTGGAGGTCCATTTCCCGGCGGACCTAATTTGGGTGCACGTCAGTTTGTATTCTTAAAATATAAAGGTAATGGCACTTTAGAATGGACCTATGCTCAGGACACAATTAACGAGTATCAGAGCGGGCGACACATAGAAATAGATAGCAAAGGAAATCCATTTGTTCAGGTAGATATAAATTCGCTATCATATCATTTTCTCGATAATACAGGAACAGACCCATGCGCAGTGCCTACCGGCATCCTGGTAAGCGATATCACAACTGAAACATCTATAATAAGCTGGGAACCAGTAACTAATGCATACTTATATCATGTACAATATAAGACTACAACTTCACCTATTTGGACCAGTCTTTCCACCGACCAGACCAGTATTTCTTTAAGTGGATTGATAACAGGAACCACCTATGAATATCACGTGGAAGCAATTTGCAACAGTGGGCCGACGGGCTATTCTCCAACCGCAACCTTTACAACTTTTGGTACCACCTATTG
This sequence comes from Bacteroidota bacterium, assembly GCA_043727235.1. Classification (GTDB taxonomy): domain Bacteria; phylum Bacteroidota; class Bacteroidia; order Chitinophagales; family BACL12; genus UBA7236. The sequence continues at coordinate 3,339 of JAYSYX010000265.1, read as the reverse complement.
CACATCAGCCGGTTTAAATGCAACTGAAGACTGGATTGATCTGGTTTATGTTTCTGATATGCTTAATAGCACAATAGAGAGTGATGGAGGATATTCCGATTTCACTTACCTGTCAGTTTCAATGACAGAAGGAAACACCTATTCATTTACACTAAGCGCAGCCTTTTCGGGACTTCCGCATTTTGTTTATTGGAATGTTTGGATCGATTTTAATGCTGATGGAGACTTTACGGATACGGGAGAAAATATAGTTCATTACAGCTCTGACCAGGTTGGCTGGGAATCACACAGCTTTACTGTTCCGATTACAGCAGCAACAGGAAATACCAAGATGCGTGTTTCCATGAAAAAAGGCAGTTATGCGACATCTTGCGAAACTTTTGCTAAGGGAGAAGTGGAAGATTATACAGTGAATATCCTTCCTGGGAAACAGTCGGCACAAATTTTTTCTAAAAGTGCTGAAATTTTGGTTTATCCCAATCCCGCACAGGCAATATTATACGTTAACCTTAGTGAACTTGACGGTTTTAATAAATTGAACTGCTTTGATGTTAATGGTGTTGTGGTGAAAGAAATAACTGTTAACAGTGATATAGTTCAGCTCAATATTGAGGACCTGCCTGTTGGGATTTACTTTTTAGTTGCAACAAACGAATCAGGAGAAAGAATTTCTTCAAAGTTTATTAAACAATAATTACAATCAGCCAATATTAACACTAAACCCTTTCGGAAACGGAGGGGTTTTTTGTTTGAAATAGTTGGAAAGGTTGACAGGGTTTGCAAAGGTTTTGTTCTAAGGAAATTCAATCTGGAATTAATACCGTGACTGTGATTTGTTGAAGGGGTTGTAGGGGTTTAATACGGAGGGAAAACTTACTGGGCTTCGAACTGTGACTGCGACTGTGACTGGGCGGTAAAGGGAGTCAAACAGTATTGACATATTAAACCATAGGAATGAATCCGAAGGAATAAAATTCAATGATACAAACTGCCCACTGTTTACTGCCCACTGGTTACTGTCTAAACGCTTAGCACTAAATCAATTTTTTCATCGCTAAATTCTGCCCTGCTTTAAATCTATCATTCTTTGCACCATCTTTACAGTTGAATAATTTTAACATATTTAGACTGATCTTTTTGCAAATAAATCTCTCATATAAGCAAATAATCATGTTGAGTTTGCCGCTTATGATAAGCAGTTTATTCAACAATCTTATCAGTTTGATAGGAGTTGCTTTTATGGGGAGAGTTGGTGAAACAGAGCTTGCGGCGGCTGGAGTTGCAGCTTTGATCTATATCACCTTAACCATGATTCCATACGGCTTATCCGTTGGTTTTCAAATCATTATAGCTCGACGAGCAGGTGAAAATAATCCAGAATCAATAGGAAGGATCTTTAATAATAACCTGATCTTCTTGATGGGAGTTGCTATTCTTTTGTATCTGTTTTTAGAATTTCTGGTCCCAATAATCCTAAAACCGATGTTCAGTTCCCAAGCAGTTTATGAAGCCGGAATGACCTACCTCCATTACCGCAACTTTGAGATCTTTTTTGCAGTTTTCGCTTTTACCATTCTGGGATTTTATACAAGTATTGGAAATAATCAGATCATTACCTACAGTGCAATTTTGATGCTGGTTGTGAATGTGTTCTTTAATTACAACCTCGTTTTTGGCAAAATGGGGTTTCCTGAAATGGGTATCGCCGGTGCCGGCCTCGCATCACTGATATCCTCAACCGCTGCCTGTGGTCTTAATTTTTTCTATCTGATATTTTCCAAATTCAGAAAACAATTCGGCTTATTCAAATTTACCAGATTTGATTGGGCATTAGTAAAAACGGGACTAAATTTATCCGGGCCCGTAGTTTTACAGCATATACTTTCCACAGGAACCTGGGTTATATTCTTCCTTATGATTGAAAAAATGGGGCCTGCATCTCTGGCAGCATCGAATGTTGCCAAGGAAGTATATATGGTTTTAGGAATTACTACCTGGGGAATTGCAAATGCAACAAACAGTCTTATCAGCAACCTGATCGGCCAGGGCAGGCAGGATGAAATATTTGTTTTGCTAAGGAAGGTAATAATTGTAGCATTGGGGTTTTCTTTTTTGTTCTTCTTATTCATCATGATCTATCCTCAGGGTTTTATTAGGATATTCACAAATGATGACAATATTATCAAACTTGCCACTAATCCTGTCCGGATCGTAGGAGTGTGCTTGATCATTATGGCTGTATCCAGTATTCTATTCAGAGCAGTAACCGGAACCGGAGCAACAAGATATTCTCTTTTACTCGTATTTATAACCTTGATCGTTTATATGGTTTATGTGGTAATTCTGATCAAAGTTCTAAATGTAAATTTAACCGTGGCATGGACCAGCGAAATAGTTTATTGGCTGGTTTTGGCTTGGTTGTGCTGGAAATATTTGAAGAGTGGTAAATGGAAAGAATACAAAGTTTGATCGCTGATTTTAAAGGGATTACACAGATTTCGCTGATTTTATTTTTTTTTGAAAAAAAAAAATTGGAAGGTTGGGTGTTTGAATTGTGGGGTTATATAGTTTGTTGTTTGATTTTATCGACTTAAGCTGGTTTTTGGAAATTGTTTTTGGAAAAAAAAATGCTTTTGCTATTTCTATCAAATGGTCAACAAGATTATGAACAAACGGAAATGGAGATGCCAACTTACCTTGTAATTTAAGCACTAAATTGAAAGTAAGTTGATTTATTCACGGAATTTTCTTAATTTGGTGAAGATTTAAAAACAACATACAAATTTCATGATTACACGACAAACATGGATATCAAACATCAATTTGAAGGTGAAACCATTGAAGACGACGAGGGCATTTGGGTAATAACACTCGAAAAACCTTTGCTCATAACACTTTCTGTCGCTCAACAGATAAGTATGTTCTATGAACATGGTATATTAAAAAGCTGCAATCAGACCATGTGCGAAATGTATGGATTTTCGGAACCTGAACAATTAATTGGAACCCGGTTAGGTGATCTACTTCCTGCAACACAGTCAAATCTTGAATTTTTGGAAGCCTTTATAAGAAGCAACTACGACTTAAGGGATGCTGAATCTAGGGAAACCGACAAAGATGGAAAATCCGTTTATTTTCTCAATTCAATGAAAGGAATCGTGAAAGACGGGATATTAATTGCTGCAAAGGGGAGACAAAAACTGCTGAAAAAATGATAATTTTAGCAGAGGTAAAACAAATAAAGGATCAATGCTAAAATTTGGGGAGTGAATATTTTCATTTGAGAAGTCCGCATAGTATTAACTTGGTTTTTTAATACAGTTTCTTATAGTTTTATAA
>JAYSYX010000264.1:0-3602 GCA_043727235.1 Bacteroidota bacterium | reverse complement strand
GAACATCTCTAAAGAGTTTATGAATGATAACATCTAAACCACCTACCGGAATATATGGAATTAAGGTAAATAAAAAAATGATGGATGGAAATATCGCCAGCAAAAAGTTAAACGATATTGCGGATGCCCTTACCGGCAATTGATCTCTTTTGATCTCCTGTCTGAAAAAACTTACCACATCATAGATCGGAATATTATCGAAACCCGGAATACTGGTATGTTTCGATTTTTCTACAAAAAGGATATACCTGTTCACGAGCCTTCTTCTTAATTTAACAGGTAAAATCTTCATTTTTTGTTTAATTCAGGGCAAATATAGCACTAAATTGATCTCAGTTTTAACAAGAGTTGGTTAACAGCAGGTTCCTCGGGGTAATTTTCCTTTAGATAGTCTATCTCCACCTTTGCTTTATTTTTCTGCCTTGTGTTGATATATAATTCAGCGAGTTTTAATCGGGCATTCCTGTAATCGGGATCCAATTGTATGGTTTTCAAAAAACTTTGTTCCGCCTCTTTCAAGCGACCTGAATTCATTTGTATTACTCCGAGATTGTTCCAGGCCAAATAATAGGTCGGATTTTCGTTTAAGATAAATTGGTATTTTTTTTCTGCCGCATTTATTTCCCCGGAGAATAATTGTGCCGTAGCAAGTTTAAAATTATAATCGAGATTGAGTGGTTGTTTTGCCACTGCCTTGCTAAACCATTCTGACGCCTCGGAATACTTCCCTTCAGTTAAATAAGCTTCTCCTATCCGGTAGGCAGTCCACATATCCATCGATTTTTCAGAATTAAATTGCGTGGAAAAATCAATTATTTTTTTAACATCACCTTGTAAGTAATAAAGATGGATCAATGATTTTCGATAAAGGTCATCTTTTCTTTTTACCCTATCCAAATAATATTGAACGCTGTCCAAAAGCAAGGCTTCATTATTAAAAGATTCATAATATTGCAGATATCCTTTGGCCATAGTTAATGCATCCGGATTGTCCTGCGTCATACATTTTAATCCCTGAAAACTTCCATTCTTTTTAATTGTTTCCTTAGATGGAATTTGAATTTTATGATCTGAAATGGAAACATGTGGAATATCAATGGCGCCCGATTTCGGAATATGGCAACCGCTGCAATTATCACCCTTATCCATTCTTGCCACCTCCGTTTCAGTGCAATAATTTATTTTTGGAGTATGGCAACTCTTACATGCGTTATTATATTGAATACTTAGTGTATTATTTACACTAACATGCGGGTTATGACAAGTTATGCAGGATAATTTTTGCGACTGAATAAAACACTGCGATTGTTTTAATCTGTCGGCCTGTGACGCCATTAAAAATTTATCGTTGCTGCCATCAAAAAGCGGTAAAAATATATTCCAGTGTTCGGAAATTTTATCTCCGGGTTTAAAATCGACAAAACTGGAACCTTCATTTAATACATTTACGCCTTGTAAGTGACAGCGATTACACAATTCATTTTGTAATTCCACCGACAATTTACGCGGGTTTACAATGGAGTAATCTATTTCCTTTGAAGTATCCACCAAAATATTATTGCTCACCCGTGCAACATGCAAACTTCCGGGACCATGACATCTCTCGCAGTCAATACCACTTGGTATCACCTGATATTTATTCACAGAACCGGCTATCATTTCAGGTATTCCGTTATGACAATTCATACATTCACTTTCAATGATACGCGAAAACCGGGAACTGAATCCGCTCTCCATTCCCGGAGCCATGTCCCATTGTTTTTTTTGTGTGTAGAAAGTAATGGGTGCCTGATAAATATATCCGTTGATATTAATTAAATGCGAATTGGTATGTTGTCCGCTGCCAATAATATATGCAATTGCTTCAACGCGTTTATGAATGGTATCTCCATTTGCCAATCGAAATTCCATAATTTTAAGCGAATCGTTTTGCCAAAAGGGTTTATACCATAAATTATTTAGTGTATCAAAAACAATTGCGTGCTCATTAAAAATTCCCGCACTTTTTTGCATTGTTGCCTTATCAAAACTCAACCCCATTCCGGTGTGAATAAAAGTGGAATGTTGATCCACATGACAAAGTTTGCATGTCTCCATTCCTACATACTGAACAGTATCATTTTGATTTAAATACGGCGAGTCGTCACTGCTCGTATCTTCTTTTTTTGTACAAAAAGTTAACAGCAAAAAAAATAACACCAATATGGAAAAGAGTAACCCTGTTCTCATCAAGGATGTAAATTTAATATAAATTGTTTGAAGGTATCGTATTCCCAAAATGTTCCTGGCCCAGCAAGTCATTGCGAGCATTACGAAGTAATAGCGATGCAATCTCCCCAATGTTAGCTCAACTTTCTAATAAAAACGCTTTCGTAATTTAATTCCTTCAAGGTGGTGGCACTTGCTTTCGCTAACGTACTGCTAACATTAAAATATCTTAGGCCTGTGTCTGCGAATAAGGGATATTGGAGTCACCCGCTGATGCCCGCTTAAAACCCGAAGCATATCCGTTCTATTGAATATTTATCTAGTTAACATTTAATGGTTTATATTAAGATCACATGGTAAATTAGTAATTTAAATAATATTCCAACTAAAATTTCTTCGCGCAACTTCGCGCCCTTCGCGGCCTTAAAAATTATCAATAAGTAATCAAAATATAATTCCACCTAAAAATTCTTCCCATAAACTTTCCGCACTTACCGACTTCCCAGCCTAAAAATTCACATACAGAAATTCAATAGAAAAATCCTACACTAGCTCTTGAACCTAACCTCCGAATGCCACAGCATTCACTGCGCGTAATACTGTGGGGATACGAGTCATTGCGAGACATTGCTACGTAATGTCGAAGCAATCCCCCAATGTTACCTAGCTTAACAAAGTACAAAACTTCAATCCAAAAACCTTGACTTCAACCCAGCCTCCGGAATCATACAACTTTCCCGTTTTCCAAACCAGCGATAACGATTTTTTGCAATGAAAGAATATATCCAATTTCGGACGGGAAGTGGTATTATCCAGAAAATTAATAACATGGGAAAAGGAAAACGAAGTTTTTTTGCAATAATTAATGCAGCGGAAGATTTTTCATAAAAACGAGAATTATAAAACAGAATTATAGAATCAGATTTTACTTCAAATTGATGTATAGCCAAAAATTGTTTTGTAAATTCAGATTGCAAGGAAGCAAAACGAAATAATTTATTTTTATCGTTGCGAATAATTACCTGAACACTGCTGTTACACAAATTGCAAACACCATCAAAAAACACGATAGGATTATTATCCTCCGTCATTTTGCTGGAAAATTGAGTTGCCAATCCACCATACCACCGATCAGATTTCTCACATTGGTAAAACCCGATTGTGTGAGCATGGCCTTGGCAGTATTACTGCGTGTTCCGGCGTGACAATGCACAATGATCTCGCGATCCTTGTCTTCATCAAAATCATACATGCGTTGTGGAATTGTTCCTAAAGGAATATTTTCAGCCCCAATATTATATGCTGCAAACTCGTGCGGTTCGCGAACGTCAATTATAAATAATTTTTCACCCGCATCCATCCGGGACTTTAATTCTTGTACGGTAATATCCATC
>JAYSYX010000263.1:0-9452 GCA_043727235.1 Bacteroidota bacterium | reverse complement strand
GTTGCATTGAAATGGAATTTCGGTTTTGGTGGAATCTGGATGATCACAAAAACGGATGTTAAAGTTTTAAATTACGGGCTTGACAATGATTTTCATCTTTCGGGTTATACCATCGAATTAAAAACCGGACCACGTATTGATTTTTGGGATCGTTTTTTTCTTGCCGCAGAATTTAAAAACGGATTTGCAAGTCTCCCCAATATTCTCATTCACAACGATCAACCTGATATTGGTGATCAGAATGTAACGTATTATGAATTTTATGTGGTGGGTGGGTATTATTTTAGGTTGTGGAAGTAGTTGGAAGAGTTGGCAGTGGGCAGTAGCAGTTGGCAGTTTGTAACATTGGAGATTTATGCTTCGAATTAGACTTTTAATTAATGTAGAAGTAAACTAGGAGTATGTCGTAACCTTGTGATACTTTATATAGGGATATTGCCATTACTGAAAGCCTCGCTAAGAGCGAGACCTTCAGTTGCGCCGAATTTTACTGGGAATATTGAGGCTTTCGCTCTTAGCGAAGGTCTCAATAATGTTTTCGAAAAAATTTGCCGTTACTGAGCCTCGCTAAGAGCGAGACCTTCACTCGAAGGAATTGAGGCTTTCGCACTTAGCGAAGTTCTTAATAAAGCATTCGAAAAAATTTGCCGTTAGTGAAAGCCTCGCTAAGAGCGAGACCTTCACTCGAAGGAATTGAGGCTTTCGCTCTTAGCGAAGGTCTTAATAAAGTTTTTGAAAAAATTTGCCGTTAGTGAAAGCCTCGCTAAGATCGAGACCTTGAAAATGTACCATTACTGAGAGCCTCGCTAAGAGCGAGACCCTCAGTTGCTCCGAATTTTACTGGGGATATTGCAGTTACTGAGAGCCTTGAACGTGAGAAACTCACTAGAAATTTTTCTTCGAAGGTTTTGATGATTTCGCTCTCAGCGAAGGTCTCAATAAACCCTTTGAAAAAATTACCATTACGGATAGCCTCGCAAAGAGCGAGACCTTGAAAATGTACCATTACTGAGAGCCTCGCTAAGAGCGAGACCCTCAGTTGCTCCGAGTGGAATATTACCCTTACTGAGAGCCTCGCTTAGAGCGAGACTGTCCCCACAGTGTCCTCAAGGGAGGGAAATATAACATTAATTTAGTAGAGGTAAATTGATGAATTAATTATCAATTTAAAATATTTGTGAGACACTGTGGTTCGGTACAATTTGGGAAACGCGGTTATTGAGGTGCGTTACAAATTCCGCTCCCTTGAGAGCCTCACTGAAAAAGTGAGACCCTCAGGTCGCTACATACTTCCTCCGCAATTTGTTGGCTGTTCAATTGTCAATTGTCAATTATCAATTATCAATTAACCGCTGTTTCATCACCTCATACAAAACCATCCCCGCAGCAACAGAAACATTATACGAATCAAAATCATTTATAATAGGAAGTTTGGCGTTGGAGGTAATATATTTTCTTGCATTATAACTGATGCCTGTGTCTTCTGCACCCATAATTATAGCGGTAGGAATTGAAAGGTCGAGGTCGTAAATATATTTATCTGCTTTTCCATCGGTTCCAACTAATTGTAAGCCGTTTAATAATAAATATTCCAATGTTTGGGTTAAACTTTTTTCGCGACAGATCGGAATTTTTGTTAATGCACCGGCGGATGTTTTTATTGCATCTTCATTTACAGGTGCTGCGCTGTTGACAGAAATAATAATTGCATGAACACCACTTGCATATGCGGTGCGTGCAATTGCACCGAAATTGCGCACATCGGTAATTCCATCCAGAATTAACAGGAGAGGAGTTTCACCCTTTTCAATAATAAAGGGAAGTATATTTTCTATACTTTGAAATTCTATTGCAGCAATAAAGGCAATCACTCCCTGGTGATTGCCGCCGGTTAATGTATTTAATTTTTCTATAGGAACATATTGCAACGGTATTTCTTTTTCCGTTGCTTTCGTTTTAATAAATGGTATCACATCGCCCGAAGCCGATTTTTGTAATAATATTTTATCAACGGTCTTATCGCTGCTTAATAATTCCAATACCGGCTGTCGGCCAAATACCAGGTTATCGAATTTCTTGCGATTATTTCGAGTTCCTGTTTCTCTCATTTGGAGCTAATATTCCGTATTTTAATCTCAATGCTTCCCATTTTGAATCTAAAGCTTCTGCATATTCCTCATCACCCGCTTTTTTTGCAAGTTCCGTCGAGAAATAAATGCAGGTTTCAGCCTGATATTTATCCTGCTCAAACATATCGGCAGTAAGTCTGTTGTTTTGGGTCATTTTATAAAAATATTCCAACTCATCGAAAGTTCTTTCATTCATTATTTTCACAATTTCCAAAGCCTTTTCGTTATTTCCAAGTTGTTGATACAATTGCGCAACATTTACCATATTATAATCGTATGGAACACTCGAATTAGGAAATAAGGTGATCATCATATCCAGCACTTCCAATGCTTTTTGTTTTTTTTCCCCACTTTCTTTCATCAGTTCTTTTCCTACCTCATCGTATTCTACATTAACAGTATCTGTCATCATTTGACGTGCCTGAGCTTCAAGATATAAACGTTCTTCATTTAAACTTTTCACCAATTCAAAATAGTTTAAATATTTGGTTGTTAAAATTGAACCATATCCGCTTGGATCAATATACATCTTACCACCTTTTTCAACACCGCCATAAGTAAATTTTTCCTTCTGATTTACGAGCAGATCATATTGGATATCGGTATTCATGGTTTTTCTATATCCATCCATCACCGACTTATCATTTTCCATTTCCACCGGTATTAACTGATATACCATATTGCGCTGCATCAGATATTTTTCTAAACCGAGGTGTGAATCACCTGTTACGCTTATTGCAAAACAAATTGGACGGGTATTTATATTACTGGCAACAATATCGAGCGTCATCAGATCATTCTTTAATAATGTGTTGCGTTTAACATTAAAATTCAATTCCCTTTTCATATCCTGTGCTAATGACTCCGGTACTATTTCATTTTTTTTCATCATTTCCGGATCAATAGTTATTCTCAAGCTTTGCGTAGGCATATAATTAAAATAATCCTCCAAACCATCACTGTATATTTGTAATTTAGGGTCATCTGTGCCAATAAACTTCACAAATTCAGCTAATTCCATTGTTGAACCTTTATATCTGCTTTTTTCATTGGAAACGATCTGATTGCGTTTGTCACCTAAAATTTTATCTGAAGATAATATTAATTGAACCGGCTGAGTTTCATTTGTAGCATGGCGCAATTGATTTATATACCAATCAACTCCCAATAAACTTAAATTCACAATGCGCACATCCGTTCTTATTCCCTCCACTTCCTGTGCATACCAAAGCGGATAGGTATCATTATCACCCTGGGTAAATAATATTGCATTGGGCGGACAAGATTCGAGATAATTTCTGGCTATATCGCGGGCAAAAGTTCTGGTGGAGCGATTGTGATCGTCCCATCCTTGCTGTGCCATTAAAATTGGTCCCGATAAACAAATAATAAATGCTACCAAAGCAAGAGAGAATTCTTTTTTTGTAGCATTAAAAATAATCGAACCAATAAATCCTAAGGCAAATATTACAGCCAGGCTATATACTAAAACCATTAAGAAAGTGGTAAAAGAATACATGGTAAGTCCGGTAAAGAACATCGCTAATAAAATAAGTGATGCATATAAAGCATATTCCTGTAATGTTTTTTTGTTTTTGAAATTTTTAGCGAGATCAACCATCGCACCTATGCTGAATCCAACCCAGATCGCAAAGGCGAAAAACGCTCCTATCTGCGCATAATCTCTTTCCCGTGGTTCGGTAGGTGGTTGATTCATATTTATTATATTCATGAATCCCATGAACAGGAATAAGGTAAGAACAACTATAAAACCTGTTTTATCTTTTCTGAATTGATACACCATTCCCATAATTCCTAAAATAAATGGGATCATATAAAAAGTATTATGCGTACTCAGATCTTTAAAACTCATTGGAAGATCCACTAATTGTTCATTTTTTGATTTATCTATTGGAGTAATTCCGGTTATCCAGTTTCCATCCTTATATCCATCGTAAAAATTCCCCTGATTATCATTTTGACGTCCTGAAAAATTCCACATAAAATAGCGCCAGAACATGTGTCCTAACTGATAATTAAAAAAGAATCCGACATTGTCCTCGAAATTGGGGACATAGGTTTGTTCTTGTCCCTCAGGAACTCCTGCATATTGATAATATAGACTTGCATGTCTGTCTTCCAGCGACCCCATTCTTGGAAATAAAACCTGTTTATTTCGTTTTTGAATGGTAACAGCATTATCACTTAAATTCGGGCTGTTTAAATATTCGGCAGGAATATCGTATTGCGGTTCATATTCATGGGAAACAATCTCATAACCATCTTTGCCTTCCACAACACCCCATTTTGCTTTTCCCTTTTCATATTCTATGGGTTGCGCAGTCCAAAGCGGACCTTTAAATAATGCGCGGCTTCCGTATTGTTCACGTTTTAAATAAGATAAAAAGCTATGCACATCATTAATTCCATTCATATTAATTACAGGTTCTGCCTTTGCTCTTATCAATACCATTGCATAAGAGGTTAACCCGATCAATAACATGGAAAACGACATCATGGTGATATATAAAACACGTTTTCCTTTTTTAATGGAATAACGAATGGTCCATATAATTGCACCGATAATTATTACACTATAGAATATTATTCCGGATCCATAACCTAAATTAAATCCGTTTACAAATAATCTGTCGAAAGCTGCTCCTAAACCAATCAATTTATCGAGCAGACCATATAAGATAAATGCTACAAGTCCGACCCCGATAAGTATGGTCGACCAAAATCCTTTAGGGCTATATTTATAATTCTTGAAATAATAGATAAGACAAATTGCCGGAATAACGAGTAAGGCAAGTAAATGCACGCCTATGGACAATCCCATCATCAACGCCATAAACAGTATCCAACGGTCAGAATTTGGGTCCTCTGCATGCGATTCCCATTTTACAATAGACCAGAAGATGATCACAAAAAAGAAGGTGGCAAGCGCATAAACCTCCGATTCTACTGCCGAAAACCACATAGAGTCTAAAAAAAGACACACTGTAGCCCCTATAATGCCGGAAAACATAATAATTGCAGTTTCTGAAGATGTTGGTTCGTTTGCACCTGAAACCATTTTTTTTGCCATACGCGTAATGATCCAAAAACAGAACAGTATAGAAAATGCCGTTGATAAAGCCGAAAAGAAATTGGTCATGAGTGGCACCTGCTCAGGGTTTGATGCAAAAAGGGTGAATATTCTGCCCACCATTAAAAAGATCGGGGCTCCCGGTGGATGCACTACCTGTAACTTGTAGGTAGCCGCGATAAACTCACCGCAATCCCAAAAACTTGCCGTTGCCTCCATAGTAATGGTATATACAATAATGGCTATTGCAAATACCATCCACCCTGTAATATTATTGATCTTATTAAAGCTATTCATGCTGTTTTTACGTTATTTGGCGTAAAGATAAATAATTGCACATGAAGGTATTTGAATGCTTTGTTATTATTTGTGAAGATGTTGAATAACCACCCTTCTCAAGGTAATAACCGGCACAAAAGTCAGTTAGAATTTGCAACCAGATGTTTCTTGAAAACTTTAGTCGGATTCCCTCAGGCTTACATATTCCAAGCCTACAGTTAAAGCCTCATAGTTTCACCCGCTATTCCGCTCGCAGCTCCATTCACTCTGTAATACTTATTTGTTTCGTTTTAACTAATTTACTGAAATGGATTAATTTCATTCAACATTTAATTCTCCTTACTTCAATTTACTATTTAAACAAAAATTGAAACTTATGAACAAAGAACTCGACTTTTTCACCCTCTTCGACCAATTCATCTCCGAAAGCAAATCCGGTAAACGCCTAAAAAAAGACGGAACCAAAATCCGCCTTAATACTGTTGAAAGATATTCCCTTGTGCGAAATGAAATATTTAGATTTTCCAAAATTGCGGAATTCAGTATGCGTATCAGGGTTTTACAAAGATTGAACTCCAGGGAATTAAAATCTGAAAATGTTTATTGGAAGCGGTTTTATAGAAAATATTCTGATTACTTATATTCACTAGGCTGTTTAAATAATTATGTGGGTGCGCATTTTAAAGTGTTAAGAACATTTTTTAATTATTTAAAAAAAGATAAAGCCATTTTTACCGGTGACGTTCATTCAAATTTCTATATTCGTACTGAAAATATTCCAATAACTGTTTTGTCTCCTGACCAACTCCAGTTTTTAATTTATAATACTGAATTTGAGAATTCATTACCTGCATACCTTAAAAGAGCAAAAGATATTTTTGTTTTTGGATGCACTGTAGGATTGCGATTTTCTGACTTAATGAATCTTACAAATAAAAATGTTGAGAGAACATCCAATTCCGTTTATTTAAAGGTTAGATCTATGAAAACTTCCACTGATACAAGGGTTAAATTACCCGATTATGCCATACAGATTATTTTAAAGTATAAGGGACATAAAAAATTATTGCCTCAAATCAGCAACAACCGGCTTAACCTAATATTGAAGGAACTTTGTCTAAAAGTGGGTTGGACTTATGAAATAGGCAAAAAACGCGAAAAGAAAGGAGTAGCTAAAGAAGTGACCATCCTTAAGGAATCTGGGAGCAATAGTATATTTAGATTTTGTGATCTGGTAACTACCCATACTATGAGAAGAACCGCCATTACAACACTTTTAACTCTTGGAATGCCAGAAATTATGGTTAGAAACATTTCGGGTCATTCTTCAAACAGTAAGGAATTTTATAAGTATGTCAGTTACGCCCAGCAATTCATAGATATGGAAATTGATAAGGTTCATTTTGCGCTTAAAAACAACTAAAATAAACCTCTAAAAATTTACCAAAATATGCTAAATATGTAATTTTAACGCTATTTTTAACCAATGAACTTTACTACTCCTAAAACGATCACAAGCATATTCGGTTATGATCCGTTTGGGATGGTACTGGTGGGGAGAAGTTGGAGTATTGAAAGTCAATACAGATACGGTTTTAATGGAAAGGAAAAGGATGATGAAGTAAAAGGTGATGGAAATCAATATGATTATGGCTTTAGAATCTATGACCCACGTTTAGGACGTTTTTTAAGTATTGATCCATTGTCGTCAAGATTTGCTTGGCAAAGTCCTTATGCATACGCATATAATTCACCTATTTACATTATTGATTTTAAGGGCCTTGGAGGAGTAAAAGCAGATAAAAAACAAGCGAAAGCTGATTTGAAATGGGCGCGTAGACACGATAAAGAATTTAATAAATGGTACAAGCAAACAAATAAAGAATACAAATCTAAGGGTAGGACTTTACTCATAAGGTATGAGTCAGGAGCAACGCAAACCCATTCAGGGGATCTAAACACCTTAATCGGGGGTGAAATTAGAGAGGATGCAATAGATGGGACTGATAAATTAAAAAATGTTGACTGGTTATATTATGATCACATTGGAAATGGCCTTAAAACAGGGTATGAATTGAAATCAGTTACTTTTGAGCATTTTCACGGGGGCCAACACAACTTCCACACTCAACATAATTATTCGATAGATGAGACTTACCAAAGTGAGCTTAAGAATGGGCTTGAGTTTCATCACTGGGGTGAAGCAGGAATTAGTTGGGATAACCCATATGGTGAGTCTGATGGAGAAAAGGCAATTTATTCTACGGGTTTGGATAAAAATGCAATTCGTATAACAGGACGCGCAAAACCAGATGCGCCCTCCACAGTATATAGTCCATATTATAATCAAGATATGCACGTAGAGGGCTATAGTTACACGATATTTTATGGAATTACAGAGTATTCCAAACCCGTATTATGTTACATAAAAGATCCACAATTTAGTCTAATTCAAAAAATATCTAATCCAAGTTATTTTATAAAATATTCAAAGCAACCAAATGTGATTTGCAACCCAAGCGATGCTGTTGGTATCGACCACGGAACACTAAACACGACTACATTATCTGATACCCTCTTTAAATAACATAAAATTTATGAAACTAATAGTATTACCTGCATTTATATTTGCGATATCGGCTCTATTTTCGCAATCAAATTCTCATCTGGACTGTCGTATTACCTTAGACACAATTGTAGTTTTTGAACAAGATTCTTGTAGTTTGAAAGACGTAAAGTTGAAGGATTTGCATTTCAAAAAAAATAATACAGAAAGGTATTATAAGCATCATCTTACTTATAGGGCTCTGTATGATTCATTGAAATACATGGATCACTTTTATGTCTCAAGGCCCAAAGAAGGCCTTGTCTTAGGCTTGCAATACATAAATAGTATTTTTAATTCTCAGATTTCCTCTGTATATATAAATATAGCTGATACGTCATCATTACACTCTATGAAATTGAAGAAATTCTATTCTGGCGGAATTATTTTCTTTGGAATTAATATTAATGCTGAAACAAACAAGAGTGATTTGGATAATTCTGAACATTTAAATCAATATAAAATCATAGATAATTTAAGTAATTTTTCCAAATACGTTTCCAAATATACTTTCAAAAAGGTAGATTACATTTTTAAGTTTAATGATAATGGCCAACTGCTCTCATTTGAAATGTATGTTAAGGGACGCAATTAGAAATGGTTTACAAACTGACTTATTTAAAATAAAAATATGTCATTATAAAAAAGCATACCCATTTTTTCCTATTATTCAACTGAAGACACCGGTAAATTCAAATCCCGTTTTGCATACAATTTCTGAAGGTTTGATAACATGGGTTCTTACCCTGTAACGTATCCCCGTGGTAAACTACATTCCATGGTATTAAATTAATTGAAGCATTAGGGTTCATCCAGTTCAAGGCAGGAAATTATATAGCTCAGAGGTTTATGTATCATTTATTTTAATCAGAATGTCATATGTGCCGATAAAGACAAAATTTAATTCTTTTATTTAAAATAAATTAATTATACGTAACACAAGATAAGGTGCATCCCATAAAATTAATTAAACATGACTCTATTCTGATTTTTCCAGACGTTTGGGAGCGATGATGCTAGGTCGATAATTTTTGTATCATGCAGTCTAATCAACATATCTTCCAGCCATTCTTCCGGATTAATTCCATTTATTTTGCATGAACTCTTATCTTCTAAAAATGTCGGCCAATGTATAAATCGACTGAAAATCCACTCTGAAAATTTACCAAAATATGCTAAATATGTAATTTTTAAGTTATTTTTAACCAATGAACATTACTACTGCTGAAAGGACTACCAGCGTATTCGGTTATGATCCGTTTGGGATGGCGTTGGTGGGTAGAAATTGGAGTCTTGGAAATGAATACAGATATGGCTTTAATGGGAAAGAGAGTGATTCAGAAACGTA
>JAYSYX010000262.1:0-3604 GCA_043727235.1 Bacteroidota bacterium | reverse complement strand
TCTGCAAGTTTTAAAATTGGCCCCCAGATCAGTTTTTTTCGATTTAACGCTCAGGTTGTCTATCATTTGCTAGGTATTGCTCTGCTTCCCTTTGTAATTTTAGCAGCTTTTGCCGAACCTCCAATAAGCGATTGGTCACTTTACAGTGCTTGTTTAGTTGTTTTAATTGCCCTGATACTGCGACTTTTCAAGGGAATTGCCATAATGGGTGCCTTCGATCGGTTTCGTTTCGTCTATTTTTTGCTGTATATTTGCGCCCTCGAAATAGCACCAATTCTAATAGCTGTTAAGTTATTCAGCACTTGGGGTTAGGAAAGGAAAAAAATTTGCCGATGAACAACAGCCAGGAACCGTTAATAAAATCAGTAAAATCTATTCTTGTTTCGCAGCCCAAACCAGCTGAAACCCCAAAATCACCATATCAGGAACTTGCGGAAAAATTTAAAATTAAAATTGATTTTCGTCAGTTCATTCAGGTTCGTGGATTAAGCTCAAAAGAATTCAGGAAACAGCGCATCAATATACTGGATTATTCCGCTGTTATTTTTACAAGCAGGAATGCTATCGACCACTTTTTTCGCCTTTGCGAAGAACTGCGTATACGCACTCCGGAAATGACCAAATACTTTTGTGTTTCAGAGGCAATTGCCGTTTATCTTCAAAAATATATTCAGTACAGAAAACGAAAGGTTTTTTATGGTTCAGGTAAAGATTCAGAACTTTTAGACCTGTTTAAGAAACATATCACAGAAAAGTTTTTATTTCCCTGCACTCCTAATCACAAAGATGTTTTTACCGAATTTCTTAAAAACAACAATGCCGATTTCTCGGAAGCTACCATTTATGAAACAGTTTCTGCCGATCTGAGCGATATGAATGGCAAAATTAACTACGATATGATCGTTTTGTTCACCCCAACCGGAGTACAAAGTCTTTTCCAAAATTTCCCAAATTTTGAACAGGGTGATCTGCGTATCGGATGTATGGGAGGTTCCACGCTCAAAGCAATGGAAGAACATAATTTGCGTATAGATGTAAAAGCTCCAACCCCCGAAACTCCTTCAATTGTAATGGCACTGAGCAATTATATTGCAATGGCCAATAAGAAAAAGTGAGAAGTGAATGGTGAATACTGAGTAATCTCCAGGTGGAACTTCACAAACGATTCACGAAATGAGTAATGAGTTATGAGTAATGAATATGCAACTGCTAACATTGTAGCAATGATTTCCCTTTTTGAAAATTTATCCAAGTTAGGCGAAAAACTTTAGGCCATCATCGAGTCCACTCATTACTCATAACTCATTACTCATTCAGGAGAAATTGGGTGAGTGGTGAATGGTGAGTAGTGAGTAATCTCCGAGTGGAACTTCACTTATGATTCACGAAATGAGTAATGAATATGCAACTGCTAACATTGTAGCAATGATTTCCCTTTTTGAAAATTTATCCAAGTTAGGCGAAAAACTTTAGGCCATCCTCGAGGCCACTCATTACTCATAACTCATTACTCATTCACAGGGTCTCACTAAGCCGATTCCCCTTACCTTTGCTATAATGAAAAATCAAACTCCAAATCATCTTATTCACGAAAACTCTCCTTATTTGCTTCAACATGCTTATAATCCTGTAGAATGGTATCCCTGGGGTGATGAGGCTTTGCAAAAGGCAAAAAAGGAGGACAAACCCATCCTGGTTTCTATTGGTTATGCGGCTTGTCACTGGTGCCATGTAATGGAACATGAAAGTTTCGAAAACGAACAGACCGCACTTTTTATGAATACCTGGTTCGTGAATATAAAGGTTGACCGTGAGGAGCGACCAGATATAGATAATATATATATGAATGCATGTCAGCTCCTTACCGGTGCCGGTGGTTGGCCCTTAAATATTTTTCTTACTCCTGATCTCTTGCCTTTTAGCGGCGGCACCTATTTCCCCCCAAAACCGGGATACGGCAAACCATCCTGGATGGAGGTGCTTTTGTATATGAAAGATATTTTTAGCCGCGAACGCGATAAAGTAGAACAGCAGGCCTCTGCTCTTGCGGAACATATTTTACAAATGGATAATGCATTTATATCACCATTAAAAGATATTGCCGATAATAAGGTCACCTTTTCAGCAGAAGAAATCAAAGAAGCCATTAAAGCATTAAAAAACAATTTTGATATAGTTGATGGTGGTTTCGGTAATGCACCCAAATTTCCGGGCACTATGAGTCTTCAATTTCTATGGAGAGCTAACTTTTTTCATAAAGATAATGGGATAGAAAAACATATTCATTTAAGTCTTCAAAAAATGATGAATGGTGGAATATTCGATCAGATAGACGGTGGATTTGCCCGTTATACCGTCGATAAAAAATGGATCATTCCGCATTTTGAAAAAATGTTATACGACAATGCTTTGCTAATTCATTTATATGCAGAAGTATATATGTCAACATTAAATAATGAATATTTGCAAGTTGTAGTGCGTTCCCTTGATTTTTTAGAACGCGAAATGATGAATGAGGAATTCGGATTTTATTCTTCCTACGATGCTGATTCAGAAGGAGTGGAAGGAAAATATTACACCTTTACATTTTCTGAAATAGAAGAATTATTTGAAGAGGATATTTCTTTTGTTTCCCGATTATATAATATTGAAAAAAACGGAAATTGGGAGCACACAAATATTTTATATCGAACAATTGATAATACAATACTTGCATCTGAATTTTCCATGGAGATGGTGGAGGTGGAAAATAAAATAAACCTCATCAATAAAAGATTGTTGAAATACCGCGAAAACCGCATTAAACCTGGGCTTGATGATAAGATAATCCTTTCCTGGAATGCACTTACATGCTCAGCTTTTGTACAGTCATTCAAGGCTACTTCGATATCTAAATTCAAGGACATAGCCATAAAAAACATTGAATTTCTTTCGCGTTGTTTTGAAGATAAAAATAAAGCCGGACAATTATTTCACACATATAAAAACGGACTTGCAAAACACCCTGCTTTTATAGAAGATTACGCAGCTATGATACAGGCATTATTGGATGTATATGAAATTACATCCGATGAAAAATATTTACAAAAAGCCCAATTACATTCCACCTTCGCCATTGATAATTTTATGGATAACGACGGTATGTTTTATTTTACTCATAAAGAGCAAAAAGACATACCCTTGCGAAATAAAGATTTTTATGACAATGCCACCGCTTCCGGAAATTCAATAATGGTTCATGTTCTTATCCGACTCTCTATTTTATTAGGGGAAAATAAATTGTACGAATATGCAAACAATATGTTATTGAAATTAAAGCCCACACTTTTAAAACACGGATCTTCCTTTGGTAATTGGTTAGGCGCAGCATTAAAAATTACATATCCGTATGCTGAGGTAGCTGTTGTCGGTGAAAATGCATTAACTATATTAGAGAAATTGCAACATATTTATTATCCTCATTTAATTTTTCAGGCAGATATATCGGGAAAATCAGAACATCCTTTATTGAAAAACAGATTTAAAAGTGAAGGCACATTCATTCATTTGTGTAGGAACAATGTTTGTAAACTTCCTGTCAGTTCTGTGCCTGAATACCAATTAG
>JAYSYX010000261.1:0-3621 GCA_043727235.1 Bacteroidota bacterium | reverse complement strand
ATGTGGTTGAACAGGTGAAACAAACGCTTAACTACAAAATAGAGGAAAAAGGTTTGGAACTTATTACTGACATTGATTCCAATATACCTGATGTATTAATTGGCGACCCAACGAGGATTAACCAGGTGCTGATTAATCTTGCAGGTAATGCAATTAAGTTTACTGAAAAAGGAAGTGTAACAATTTCAGTTAGCAGTAAGCAGTTGGCAGTCGGCAATTCGGAAACTTTAAACGCTAAACTTCAAACTTTAAACTTCAGTATTATTGATACGGGCATAGGCATACCAAAAGATAAATTGCAAACGGTGTTTGAAAGCTTCTCCCAGGCAAATACATCTGACACCCGCAAATTTGGCGGCACAGGTTTAGGCCTTAGCATCAGCAAACAATTGGTGGAACTGATGGGGGGAACAATTTCCATTGAAAGCGAAGAAGGAGCAGGAACCGCCTTTTCATTTGAAATTAATTTACCTGAAGGATCATATGAAAGAATGCAGGAGCAAAATTCATCTGAACAAATTGACGGAAGTGTTTTGAACGGGCTAAAAATTTTAGTAGTTGACGACAATGAATACAATCGCATCGTGGTGCATGATACATTAAAATTAAAGGCAGAGGTAGAAATTTTTCAAGCCGAAAATGGCAGAGAGGCCATTGTCCAAACTGAAGAAAATAATTTTGATGTGATACTAATGGATGTTCAAATGCCATTAATGAATGGATATCAGGCAACAAAACATATCAGAGAGAAAATGAAAGCTCCTAAAAATGCAATACCTGTAATTGCCCTTACAGCAAGTGTTATTCGCAGCGACCTCGACAAATGCCGCGCAGCAGGAATGAATGATTATGTTCCAAAACCTTTTAAAAAGGCTCAACTTATTTCGGCCATTGCAAAGGCAACCGGAAGGGAAATGAAGTTTACTGCTAAAAATACAGGTGCAGTAAACTTTGGAAAGGAAATTCATTCCTCCGTAACCAATCTATCCTATCTCGAAAAATTTTGTGAGGGAGATAAAATACTAATGCAGAAATATATCACCATGTTTACAACAAGTGCGCCAGTCCTGATTGAAAAATTAAATACGGCACTCTTAAATAATAATTTTGAGGAAATCGCTACTCAGGTGCATGGCTTTAAAACCAAATGGATCATGATGGGAATGACTGAAAGTAAAGCCCTCGCACTAAATATAGAGCAGCAATGCCGCGGGCAAGAACAGGATATATCTGTAAAAGAAAATGTTTTAAAGCTAATTGAACAAATACAGGCTGCAACAAAGGAATTAACATAATCCAAAGAATTAGTCAAAATACATTTATTACTTTTGCCAAATAAACATTCCCAACTATGGACTCCGCAAAACCGAAAAGTATTTTTATTATTGATGATGACACCATGCTTACCGAAGCATTGAAAGATTATCTTACCCGTAAAGTTGCACACCAGATCAAATGCTTTAATACAGGTGAAGAGGGTTTGAAACATCTGAGCGAATCACCTGATGTTATCATTCTCGACTACCACCTGAATACCGTTCAGAAAGACGCAGCCAATGGGATGGAGATATTACAGGCAATAAAAAAACATCATCGTAAAATACATATCTTAATGCTCTCCAGCCAGGAGAGGTATGGTATTGCATTGCAAACCATTCAAAAAGGAGCAGAACAGTATGTGATAAAAGACGAAGATGCCTTTGAGAAGATAGCTGAGATGATAGATGCGATCTCATAAATTTTAACGAGCATACTGAACAAAACAGTTTCCTGGGCCCTGGTTCAATTCCGTTACTTCTTTAAGCCCCAAATCGTTAATAAATAACATTTTAGTGTTGCAATTAAATAAGTTTATAATTTAATTAATTCCCTTATTTGTAAGTAATTTAATTCATGCAAAATTATTCCGCATTAAAAAGAAGTGAAAACCTGCTCATAGATAAGCACTAGAGGGTAATTGCTATATTGGTGTTTTGGATGAGGGGGCCGGGAAGGCGGGGAGAGCGGGAAGGTTCGGCAAGGTGTTTGTTTTCTTCCCGTTTTCTTACCGTTCTCACCGCCTTACCGGCAAAAACTTAAATCAATATATAGCGAATAACATTTTGGTGTTGGCAATTAAATAGGCTTGCAAATTATTTAATTCTCTTATTTGTATTGAATTTATACCATGCAAAATTTTTCCGCATTAAAAAGAAGTGAAAATCTACTCAAGGCGAGTTCCGAACATTTCGACGTGATAATAATCGGTGGTGGAATTACTGGGGCGGGAATTGCTTTGGATGCTGCGAGCAGAGGAATGAAAGTTTTATTGCTGGAGAAAAACGATTTTGCAGGAGGAACATCCTCTAAATCAACAAAACTGATACATGGAGGATTGCGTTATTTAAAACAATTGGAATTTGGATTGGTGCGATCTGTTGGCCGTGAGCGTACGATAATTCACAAACTGGCAAACCATATTGTTAAACCTGTTGACATGCTGTTGCCAATTTATAAAAATGGGTCCTTGGGAAAATTTACAACTTCCATGGCGCTATGGGTGTACGATTTTTTAGCGGGAGTAAATAAGAAGGATAAATATAAAATGCTCAATGGAAGCGCAACCCTAAAAAAAGAACCCTTGTTAAACAGCAATGGATTAATTGGTTCCGCTTTATACAAAGAATATCAAACCGACGACGCTCGATTAACCATTGAGGTATTAAAAACGGCAGCAACCTATGGCGCACTTAGTGTAAATTATACACTATGTGAAAATTTTATTTACGACAAACAAAATAATAATTTAATATCTGGTGTGGAGTTTCGGGATACACTGCAAAATAAGGCCTACACAGCACGAGCAAACAAAATAATTAATGCCGCAGGTCCCTGGGTAGATGAAATCCGGTTAAAGGATCCTGCACCGGATAAAAAGAGTTTGCATTTAACAAAGGGAGTGCACATCGTAATAAATAAAAACAGATTACCTGTGCGCCAGGCAGTATATTTTGATGTGGTTGGAGATAACAGAATGATATTTGTAATTCCCAGAAATAATAGTATTTATATCGGAACAACGGATACCACTTATTCCGGCGATAAAAACATAATTGAAGTTACTGCACAGGATGCAGCATATTTATTAAAGGCGGTAAATAATATTTTTCCTGATGCAGATATCCAAACTCATGATATTATTTCTTCCTGGGCCGGGTTGCGACCATTAATTCATGAGACCGGTAAATCACCCTCAGAACTTTCGCGCAAAGATGAAATATTTATTGCTGATTCGGGATTGATATCCATTGCCGGTGGTAAACTTACGGGTTATCGAAAGATGGCAGAGAAAGTGGTGAATAAAATCGTAAAGGATATTGAAAAAATTAATAATAAAAAATATTCAAAATGCCGCACAGCAACCATACCATTGAATGGATCAATCATAAATATTCCTACTGACGAATATATTCAGCGCAGAGCATGGGAGGCAGCACAGATCAATCTTACGCTAAATGATATCACCTATCTTGTAAATACCTATGGTTCAGATACGGAAAAAATAATTGAACTCGCATATAAACACTATCAGCAATTACCCGACAAAGCGGACATATTAATTTATGCCGAAATTCTATATTC
>JAYSYX010000260.1:0-9518 GCA_043727235.1 Bacteroidota bacterium | reverse complement strand
ATGCCTGCACCTATCGACTTAGCAGTGCAAATAATATCAGGTATCACATCAACGTGTTCACAGGCAAATAATTTTCCGGTCCTGGAGGCTCCGCATTGTATTTCATCAAAAATTAAAACTATATTATGTTTAGTTGCAGTTTCTCTTAATTTCTCCAGAAATAATTTGGGCACAGGAATAAATCCACCTTCCCCTAAAACCGGTTCAATAATTATTGCAGCAACACTATCGGGATCAATTTGAGAGATCATGGCGACTTCAAATTGTTTGATGCAAAATTGAATATAATCTTCCTCGGATAATTGATCGGGTTTGCGATAAATATTTGGTGAGGGCAACCGCACAACATCATTTACAAAGGGACCAAATCCTTTTTTAAATAGTGCGTATTTACTTGTTAAACTTAAAGTAAGTAAGGTGCGACCGTGATATCCTCCTTCAAAACAAATTACTGCGGACCTTTTAGTATAATATCTTGCAATATTCACTGCGTTTTCCACGGCTTCACTCCCACTGTTTGCCAATAATGTTTTTTTAGGGAAACTGCCGGGAGTTAAACTGTTTAATAATTCAGCTAATTCAACATAGGGTTCCGGAGTTGCCACTAAAGAACAGATATGGATATATTTATTTAATTGTTCTTTCATTGCATCCACCACTTGTTTGTTATTATGACCAATATTCATCATTCCGATTCCTCCTGCAAAGTCAAGCAAAGTATTTCCATCCACATCAATTACAATTCCTCCCTCCGCAAAAGCAATTGCTATATCCGTTGATTTTGCAAGCCCAAGCGGCATTGCATTTTTTCTTCTTTCAATAATCTCCAACGATTTAGGACCGGGGATGGAGGTTTTAAGATTTATTGTGCTCATAACGTAAAATTAAGGTTAATCTACCATTGTAAAATGTACCAATGTTATAATGTACCAATGTACCAATGAACAGCCGCTCCTTCCGTGTCCGCTAAATTTCAGCAAAATTTAAAGTCAGATGTACAAGTATAATTTTTCAATTTATAGTCTATTTGGCTGTTCATTGGTACATTTTTTTATCATTGGTACATTGGTACATTTTTTTTCATTGATACATTTTTCTTCATTGGTACATTACTATTATCGCTCCTGCATTTCCACAGGTCGGATCATTAAGATAATCTTTCATCAATCCTTTGATTTCGAAACCAATTTTTTCCTGAACAGAAACGGTTGGATCGAAAATTTTGTGGTCTTTTACTTTTAGATAATAATCGTCGATTGACATTTGATCCTTATAATTAATATAACCATTGAGCATTCCGACAGTTAATTGCCCCTTACATCCGAGTTCTTTGGCGATCTCGCTTCGTAACCTGTAAAATTTCTTCGCGATTCCCCTTCCGCGATAATCGGGATGTACGCTTACGTCAATACCGTACAACCATTCACCATCAGGATCGTGATTAGTGAGCCAACCACCGGCTACAGTTTCGTTAAAGGTATGCTGAACAGGATTTTCAAGATCAAAATTATAGCGCATTGTTGTGGTTCCGCCAATTACGTTGTTATTGTCAAGAGCAACTAATTGTCCCTCCGGAAAAATTTCCAGGTGTTTTAAATAATGCTGAGCATGCAATATTTCTTCCTCTGCTAAGTTTGGGAAAACTATGTATTGCAATTTTTCCAAAGCCGTTGCATGTTCTTTTTGTGTATTAATTATGCGAATTCCGTCCGGTAATATTAGTTCTTTGCTTAACGACATTTATTTAATTATTTAAAATGCAATCTTCTGTTCCATTCAACAACTTAAAATTATTTATTTATTATTCAAATTCATATCACATGTCCTAAAACAATATATACAATGCAAGTGATACTAAATGAAATTAGGGCAAATGGCAACTGTGTTATTCCATGTTCATAGTTGTTACATTCCGTTCCTTGCGATGCCAGAATTGTTGCATCACTATAGAAACACGCATGGGCTCCAAATGCACCTGCACTTACCACAGCACCAATACACAGCCATATATCACAACTCAAAGCTGTAGCCAGCGGAATTACCATAGGAATAGCAATAGCATATAATCCCCAGCTATTTCCTGTTGCAAACGCAATAGCCCCCAAGGTTAAAAAAATAACGAGCGGTAAAAATGCTGCAGTTACATTTCCATCTACACTATTTATCACATATTGTGTTAAACCCATATCATCTCCCAAATTCTTAAGCACATAACTCAACACTAATAATACAAGTGCATAAAGCATACTTTTCATTCCTTCAATGGCAGATTCTGATAAAACTTTAAAGGTTGCCACCTTTTTAATTCCATAATAGATAATAGTAAAAACTAATGCAACAATAACTCCTTTCAATGCATCCATATCTAATAAAATAGTTGCACTTATCAAAACCAGCATTGGCAAAACCAGGAACCAGATGTTCGATTTTTTTTCCGGAGGATGCATCGAATCAAAAACCTGCACTTCCAGTTTAAATTCTTCCGAATTATTTGGAATCAGTTGTCCGGAACTTTCAGCCCGGTTTATTGCTTTCTTCATCTTTCCAATTACCGGAACAACTCCGAAGATCACTAATGGCACCAGCAGATATTGCACCCATCCATAAGAAATATATGGAATTATATTCCAATACGCTTTCAATCCATCTCCTTGCGCAGCCAGTGCGTTGTCTTCCATTAATTTTCCAATAAAAATAACCCAGGTGGAAATTGGAACAATCACGCATACGGTAACGGCTGTTGAACTTACAATAAAGGCAAGCATTTCTCTCGGAACCTTATAATGATCTGTTATTTTTTTCATTGTAGTTCCGGAGGTAAGTGCATTCAGATAATCATCTACAAATAAAAATGTTCCGAATATCCAGCTGGTGATCAAAGACTTTTTTCTTGTATCTATTTTGTTCAGCATGGTATTCCCAAATTTTAATACTCCTCCACTCCTGATCATTAAATTGATGATTGCACCATACAGACAACACACCATGATCACCCATACCATTAATTCATCCTGCAGTGTAATATAAAATGAGTCAATAGTTGCATCAAAGAAATTTGTATCAGGAGCCATAAAATCAATGATGATATAACCGGAAAGTATACCTATGATCAATGGTTCAAGAGATAACCTAGTCCACAAAGCGATAATTACCACAATAAGAGGCGGAATTAACGATAACCAGCCATAGTTAATTTCTTCCATAATCTATTTAATATCAAGAAATCTGTTTTTGCTATAAATACCGCTATCAAATTCGCTAAAATTTTGGTGATTGAAAAAAGGTATGGTAAACATATGTAAAATGAGTTATATTTCCGAATTATTAAAAATACTTTTCATATTCAGTTAATTTAAATTGCCAACTATTTTTCTTCACTTCTTTCACAAATTTCCTATACTTATTAATTTTTTTTCCATGTATTCGAATAATCCTTCACTACCACTTTCATGACCTAGTCCGCTTTGTTTCCAGCCTCCAAAAGGTGCTTCGGTTCCTTGTGGGAACCATTCGTTAATGCCAACCATGCCGAATTCTAATTTTTCTGATAAATAAATTGCGTCATTCAAATTATTTGTCCAAATGTAAGCAGCCAATCCATATGGTGTATTGTTTGCCTTTTCAATTACTTCCTCCTTTGTAGAAAATTTAATTAATGGCAATACCGGGCCAAAAATTTCTTTATTAATAAATTCTGAATTGTTATTTGTAACATCAATTACCACAGGTGATATAAAATTTCCTTTATCCATAGTATCACCACCTGTTAAAATTTTATTGTTTTCTTTTTTAGCCTGTTCGATGAGATATAAAACATTATGTTGTTGGGTCTTATTAATGAGTGGACCTAATTTTGTTTCAGTATCCAATCCATTTCCCATTTTTAATATTTCTGTATGCCTTACCACTTCATTAAGAAATTTTTCATAGATATTTTCATGAACATAAAATCTTTGGGGGGAAACACAAACTTGCCCGCAATTGCGAAATTTGGAGGAAACAGAAGTTTTTGCCACTTGTTCCACTTCCACATCATCCATAATAATTACAGGTGCATTCCCGCCTAACTCCAGTGCTAATTTTGTATTTGTTCGTGAAGCACCATCCATTAATATTTTTCCAACTCTTGTACTTCCTGTAAAACTTATTTTTTTTACAAAAACATTATTCAACAATTCATTTCCGATCTTCGATGCATCACCATTTACGAGATTAATTACTCCGGCAGGAATTCCGGCTTCCACTAATGCAGCAACTAAATTCATTCCCGTAAGAGGTGTATATTCGCTCACTTTCGCTACAACCGTGCAACCAGCTGCCAATGCTGCCGCCCATGCTCTTGCAGGATTATAGGCGGGAAAATTCCAAGCCGTAACTACACCAATTACCCCCATTGGTTGATATATCACCTGCATACGTTTATCGGTTCGGGAGGAGGGAATTACTTTTCCATAACTGCGTTTTCCTTCTTCTGCAAACCATTCAAATAAATTTGCTGCAACATTTAATTCGCCTTTTGCTTCTGCAATTGGTTTACCACTTTCCATAACCATATCACGTGCATAATCAGCAATATTTTGTCGGATGATATTAGCTGTATTTTTTAATATTTCAGCGCGTGTCCAGGGTGAAAGAACACTCCATGTTTTAAAAGCATTTTGCGCAGCTGTAATTGCCAATTTACAATCTGTATCATCGCCAAATGGAACAGTGTCAATTAATTCATCGGTAGCCGGGTTTATTACATCCCAAACACCTGCATTTTTTGCATCAACCCAAACTCCGTTAATAAATTGTTTTCTCATCTATTATTATTACTTAAAAATTGCTAAGTATAAAAGTATTATTGTGTTAATTCCTGCAAACTTTCTTCTAAAATTAAAAGTCCCTTTAACAGATCTTTCTCTTCTATTACCAGTGGCGCAAGATTGCGGATCACATTTCCATAAACACCGGCACTTAGCACTATCAAACCCTTTTCATAACAGCGCTGCACAAGTTTTTTACACAGTTCCGCATTTGGTTTAGTGATATCACCATCTATACTTAACTCAAATGCCATCATAGCCCCTAATCCCCTCACATCTGAAATATGTTTTGGAAATTTATCTTTAAATGCTGTAAAAGCTTCCAGAATCTTTGCACCTACCTTTATTCCTTTTGCATTTATATTTATTTCCTCCATATAATTAAGCGTTGCCGTTACAGCAACACAACACAAGGCATTTCCGGAAAACGTTCCACCTATCGTACCAGCATTTATATTATCCATCACTTCCATCTTTCCCATTACAGCCCCAATAGGCATTCCGCTACCCATACTTTTTGCCCAAGTACTAAGATCAGGAACAATATCATAATGTTGAAATGCAGCCCATTTTCCTGTTCTGCCAAATCCGGATTGTACTTCATCAAGAATTAATAGAATACCATGCAGATCACAAATTTTCCTTAATTCCTGTAAATATTTTTTAGGCAAAACATGAAATCCTCCTTCCCCTTGAACAGGCTCTACAATTATTGCAGCAACATCTTTTGCAGGAACATAAGTATTAAAAAAATCATGTAATTTATGAATATGCACCATGCTCACATCATCCTCAGTTGCATAACCTTTGTAATAGGAATAAGCAGGAAAATCTATTCTGTAAGTTTCAGGCGCATATGGGCCGAAACCTGTTTTATATCCAACCTTACTGGTCAATGTGGAAGCCAATAAAGTTCTTCCATGAAATGCCTGCGAATAACAAATAATTGCAGAACGTTTTGTTGCTTGTCTCGCAATTTTTATGGCATTCTCCACAGCCTCTGCTCCACTATTTGTAAACATCACTTTTGTATGTTCACCATGCGGAATTAATGAAATTAATTTCTCAGCCGCATCCAAATATTGTTCATAAATAGAAACATTAAAACATGTATGAAGAAATTTTTCAGCCTGTTCCTGAATTGCCTTAACCACCGGTGCCGGACAATGCCCTGCATTTATAACTCCTATCCCTCCTCCGAAATCAATCAATTTACTTCCATCCGCATCTGTAATAATTGCACCACTCGCAGAAACCACACTCGAGGGATTAAATATTCCCAATGCATTTGGAACGAGTTTTTTTCTTCGTTCGTGTAAGGTATTTGTTTTTGATATTTCGTTGATCATTGAATTGTTTTGTTCTGTGTTCTGAGTTCTGAGTTCTGTGTTCTGTGTTTTGGGTTACCTAAAGTTTTCATGGTTTTCAGAAATTTCAGGCTTACGATTGTTTATTGTTCTTTATTCTTTGTTCTTTATTCGATATTATTTTTTGATTCTGCATTAGGTTTTGGGTTACCAAAAGTTTTCATGGTTTGCAAAAGTTTCAGGGTGTCGATCCGATTTATGTTTTTTATTTTTTGATTGTTATTTGTTATTCCTCTGTTTAATTCGAAGCAATATCTCTCAATGTTACAAACTGCCTACTGCCCACTGTTTACTGTTGACTGCTTTACATGGTTTTCAAAAGTTTCAATGTTACGATCCGATTTATGTTTTTTATTTTTTGATTGTTATTAGTTATTCCTCTGTTTAATTCGAAGCAATATCTCTCAATGTTACAAACTGCCTACTGCCCACTGCCCACTGTTGACTGTTGACTGTTGTCTGTTTTTCATGGTTATCAAAAGTTTCAGGCTCACGATACTAATATTATTTTTCGATCGTTATTTTTTTATTCTTCAAGAACGAACCTCCGGCAAAGTGGATGCAACTCATCACTCATTACTCATTTAAATACACCGTTTTAATATTCATAAACTCCTTCATCCCATAATGTGATAACTCTCTTCCATATCCCGATTTTTTTATTCCACCAAAGGGTAAACGCGGATCTGATTTTACAATGGCATTAATAAAAACGCCTCCTGCATTTATTTTCTTTGCCAATATCTGCGCTTTATCCAGATCCTCGGTAAATAAAGTTGCACCCAATCCATAACGACTATTATTTGCAATTGCAATTGCGTGCATTTCATCTTTAGCTTCAATTATACTCGCAATAGGTCCGAATAATTCCTCGTCAAATGCCTGCATTCCCGGTTGAATATTCTCTAAAATGGTTGGCTGATAATTTGCTCCAATTCTTTTACCTCCTACCGTAACATATGCACCATTTTTTATCGATTGATTTTCCTGCTCCTCCAATTTTTCTGCGAGGTCGATTCGAGCCATTGGTCCGGTGGTGGTTTCTTCTGATAATTGATTTCCCTGTTTTAATTTATTAACTCCGTCCAACAATGCATTAATAAAATCAATTTTACATTCACTCTCAATAATAAAACGTTTGGATGCTATACAACTTTGCCCCGCATTTTGAAAACGCGATTGCAATGCAATTTTAGCTGCATTTTTTACATTCGCATCCTTTAAAACTATTAATGGATCTGAACCACCTAATTCCAAAACTGTTTTTTTTATATGTTTGCCTGCAATGGATGCTACGGAACTACCAGCCATTTCACTTCCGGTTAAGGTAACACCCTGAATAATATCATGCGCAATTATTTTTTCGGTAGCATCTGTATCAACAATTACCGATTGAAAAACATGTTCAGGAAAACCGGCTTCCCGAAAAACATTTTCTATCGCAAGCGAACATCCGCAAACATTAGGTGCATGTTTTAATATTATGGTATTACCCGCCATTAATGCAGGAGCTGCAAAACGAAAAACCTGCCAGAAAGGAAAATTCCAGGGCATAATTGCAAAAACACAACCCACAGGTTCAAATTCCACATAACTTTTAAAAGCATCACTCTTAATGATCTCCTTTTCGATCATATTTTCGGCATGAGAAGCATAATAGGTGCAATTCCATGCGCATTTTTCCACCTCTGCTCTGCTCTCATTTAATATTTTTCCCATTTCCAAAGAAATGGTCATTGCATATTTTTCCCTGTTTTCACGTAACACCTTTGCAGCCTTATTTAAAAGATCTGCGCGAAAATCTATGGAAGTATTTTTCCAGTCACCAAACGCTTTTTCCGAAGATTCCAATACCCTATCCAATCTATAATGATCAAATAATGCATACTCAGCTATTACTGATTGATCAAAGGGATTTATGGAGGTGAATTTTTTCATATTTTATTAATAGCCGGGATATTGAACCAATGCCCCATTTGCTCCAAGCTCTCTTGCAGGTATTGGCAAACATGGCAATACTTCTTCTCCCAAAATTTCTGAAACCTTTCCAAAATGTGCAAGATCAAAGTAGCGATGGCCTTCAAAATTTAATTCACTGCGACGTTCATCCATGAGTGCTTGTAAAAAAATTTCTTCGCTTCCAATCCCTGCATCAGAAAGTCCTCTGTTGTTGCGAATAAAATTAATATCCTCTGCACCTGCTCCGCCAAATCCATGCGCTTCTGCTCTTATAAGGTGCATTTCACTTATTCGAATGATATATGCAGAATTATCCTGAAATATTTCACCACGATATTTTTGGGTTCTTCCATCAGGTTCAATACTAACATCATTATTTATAAAATCCACTAAAGAATAACGCAGATCATCAGGCCTGCTTTCAAAAAAACTTTTCATATCTTCTGCAGCTAAAAAATTAACTTCACTTCTCAAAGCATCAGGTCTTGAATATGTAATTGCATTGTATTGACTTTTATCCTGCACATTAAAGTCGAGTTCAAAAATTGACTCCTGGGTAAATTTTGAGGAATATATTTCGGTAAATGCGTCTTCATTCATCACCGATGCAAAACCTGAATTGATAACAGTATCTGCATACATTTGTGCCATCGAATTATCACCTTTATATTGCATTACTCTCGCCAACAATGCCTGATTTGCAGTTTTTGTAATGAATTGTGCACCCTTAAACGACGGTGGATCAAGTCGGAGATCATCATTACTTAAAAAACTCATGGAGGACGTAAGATCAATTATTATTGCGTCATATGTTTCATCCACAGAACTTCTAGGAATAGCAGCGTCATCAGGTGAAAGCAAACTATTTACCACAGGAATTCCGAATTCAGAACTTAAATCCCAATGTTCACCCCACATACGTAAAACATCAAAATGAGCCAAGGCACGAATGGTCATAGCTTCTCCTTTTATATCATTGCGCAACTCATCTGTTAATAGAGGATCATCAATTCCATCAATATTTAATATGATCTGGTTGGCGGAATAAATTGTATTATAAATAGCGATCCAACAATTCTCTACATATATATTGGAAGAAGTTAATGCCTTCAAACCGATCTCATCCAGATCGGCATTATCATAACCCCCGGTTGCACCATTATCACTGTATGCATCAGCTATCATTGGAAAATATCCCCCGTAATAATATTGATTTTGTAAAGTGTTATACATTCCGATTCGTGCACTTTCTAAACTTGCCAGATCGGTGAACATATCTCCATTTGCAACATCATTTGTTGATGTTTCCGTTAAAAATTTTTCACAGGATGTAAATAAAAACATCATGATAGAAAAACCAATGGATAAAAATATATTTTGCTTT
>JAYSYX010000259.1:0-3634 GCA_043727235.1 Bacteroidota bacterium | reverse complement strand
CATCGTTGCCAACTAATACAGCAGCAAGATGCGGAATTTTCTTCCCCTCAGATTTCAGCGCATCAATTTCAGTTTTTATTTCCAACTGAATTTCCTGCGATAATTTTTTTCCGTCAAGTATCAATGGCATTATCGAATATTTATTTCAGGGTTGTGCTGTGTATTGAATATCGTGAATCGTCAATCGTGAATCGTGAATCCGAAGTTAATTCTGACTCGGTGCAAACTCACCACTCACCACTCGCCACTTCCCCCCTTAATCCTCATTCAATTTCAACACGGCTAAAAACGCTTCCTGAGGCACCTCTACAGTTCCGATCTGACGCATGCGTTTTTTACCTTTCTTTTGTTTTTCCAATAATTTTCTTTTTCTGGAAATATCACCTCCGTAACATTTTGCAGTAACATCTTTGCGCATTGCACTTATAGTTTCTCTCGCAATAATTTTTGCTCCAATTGCTGCTTGTATTGCAATTACGAATTGTTGTTTAGGTAATAGTTCTTTTAATTTTGCACATAACCTGCTTCCGAATTCATATGCTTTATCGCGATGTATCAATGCTGAAAATGCATCCACGTTTTCACCGTTTAATTTAATATCTAATTTGATCAGATCACCTTCCCGATAATCTATTAATTCATAATCGAAACTGGCATAACCGCGTGAAATGGATTTTAATTTGTCGTAAAAATCAAATACAATTTCAGTTAGAGGCATCTCCCAAGTTAATTCAACACGTGTTGTGGTGAGATATATTTGGTTTAATAAAATACCTCTTTTATCCATACATAATTTCATTATGGTTCCGATATAATCCGGAGCAGTAATTACCTGCGCTCTGATATAAGGTTCTTCAATATGATCGATATATGCAGGATCAGGAAGGTCAGTAGGATTATGTACTACAATTTTTTTTCCACCCGTAGTAAAACAATCAAATGATACGTTAGGAACAGTTATGATCACATTCTGATCAAATTCCCGTTCGAGTCTTTCTGTAATAATTTCGAGATGTAATAATCCTAAAAATCCACATCGGAAGCCAAATCCTAATGCGACAGAACTTTCCGGTTCAAAAATGAGCGAGGCATCATTTAGTTGTAATTTTTCAATCGCATCACGTAAACCTTCGTAATCATCATTGTCGATTGGATAAACTCCTGCAAAAACCATCGGTTTAACATCTTTAAACCCTTCTACAATATTGCTGCATGGATTATTTTTTAATGTGATCGTATCTCCAACTTTGATCTCTTTAGCCTCTTTGATGCCTGTAATGATATATCCAACATCACCAGCTTTAACTGCTTCCCTGGGTTCATACAATAAACGAAGTATACCCACTTCATTTGCTTCGTAATCATTTTCAGTATTTACAAATTTTACACGGTCGCCCTTTTTTAATGTGCCTTGAAATATTCTGTAATATGCCACCACACCGCGGTATGAATTAAAAACCGAATCGAATATCAATGCCTGAAGCGGCGCAGTTTCGCTGCCTTTAGGAGCCGGAACTCTGTGAATGATGGCGTCAAGAATTTTATCAATACCTATTCCGGTTTTACCACTGGCCTCCAGAATGCTTTCCCGGCTGCAACCTATAAGGTCTACAACCTGGTCCTTTACCTCCTCTATCATTGCACCATCCATGTCAATTTTATTGATGATGGGGATTATCTCAAGGTCATGTTCTATGGCCAGATAGAGATTAGAAATGGTTTGAGCCTGAATACCCTGTGTGGCATCAACCAATAAAAGTGCTCCTTCGCAGGCGGCAATACTTCTGGAAACCTCGTAGCTGAAATCCACGTGGCCGGGTGTATCTATGAGGTTCAGAACATAATCTTTTCCCTCATATTGAAAATCCATCTGAATAGCATGGCTCTTGATAGTGATCCCTCTTTCCCGCTCAATATCCATATCATCCAATACTTGTGCCTTGGAATCCCGTTCAGAAACGGTATGTGTAACCTCTAATAACCTGTCGGCCAATGTGCTTTTCCCATGATCAATATGTGCTATTATGCAAAAATTCCTTATATTCTCCATCTTTTCTTACTTACCTTTTTCAATCTGCTGCAAAGGTAATTAAAAGCGAGGCGTTCCTATAACCTGAAAAATGATCAAATGCTGTTTGGATAATATTTACGTTCTGTGCACAGATTTAAGTCAACTTCTGGTGATACAAATAGATATAAGTTTTTATATTTGCGGCTCTAACTGCTTTAGATAAAATAAAACAGATTTATTATGACGCACAATTACCAATCGGCCCCCATGCTGAAAAGATTTATCGCATATTTGATCGATTCTCTTTTAATAATTGCGGTCATATCTGCTTTTTTGTTTGTGCGCATGGGCAAAACCAGTTCTGAATCCTTTATTGATGAAGGAAAGCCAGGCCTTGCCGATAAATATCCATTTATTGCCACTGCTGAGGCAATTGTTTTCGACTCTCAACGTTTAATATACATTGAAAGTTTTTTAAAGAACTACACCGTAGATGCCATCATAGGATTAATTTTATTACCCTTACTGTATTTTGTATTTTTTGAGGGAATATGGGGTGGTACCATCGGAAAGTTATTACTTGGAATACGGGTTCGTCGAAAAGACGGCGGAAAGATCAATTTTGGAATTTCCTTTGTACGTTTTATCGGTAAATTAGTTTCAACTATTCCTTTTTTGTTAGGATTTGTTTTAGCTCTTTTCGACAAGAAACATCAGGCATTACATGACAAGATTGCCAATACATTGGTTTTAAATAAGGGAACCGGAATTTAAAGGTTCTTCAGATTTATATGTTTTCTCCTCGAATTTATACCTTTTGCTTTTATCAATAGACAATGTTACTTTTGTAGTAACAAATCGTTCTTATAGAGTATATTTTATTTAATGAGTTTTTTAATAATATAAATACACACACTTTGACTATTAAAAATCCTTACGCAACAATCTCAAGGAGATTTATTGCACTTATTGTCGATACTTTAATATTGGCGATTGTAATCGGTTCATTTTTATTTTTGATCATGGGAAAAAGTCCGTCCTATTTTAATGAATCGGGGGATGAAGGCAGGCCAAGTCCGATGGATAAGTATCAATTCTTTGCATACTTCGAACCGATTATTTTGGACAACCATCGGGATATTTACATTCGAAACTTCGTGAATCAATTTAAAATGGAATCCGCAGTTGGATTTTTATTTATTCCAATGTTGTATTTTGTAATGTTTGAAGGATTATTCGGAGGCACTATTGGCAAGTTGATCATGGGTATAAGGGTTCGGAGAAAAGACGGTACTAAAATTAATTTTGTAAATGCATTTTTGCGTTTTATTGGAAAAGCACTTTCAACAATAATTTTTTTGATTGGATATTTAGTTGCGTTTTTTGATAATAACAAACAGGCATTACATGATAAGGTTGCAAATACTGTTGTTTTAAATAAAAACGCTTCGGTTAATTAAAGGACTTAGAAAACAGGACATGGGTGACGAAAACCTAAGTTGTAAAGTTAACGCGGCTGTTTAATTATCAATTATCAATTGTCAATTATCAATTATTTGTCGGCTGTTTAATTCTCAATTCTCAATTGTCAATTATCAATTGCGATTCACCATTTCAGTCTCA
>JAYSYX010000258.1:0-9545 GCA_043727235.1 Bacteroidota bacterium | reverse complement strand
GATAAATTTGATGTGAGAGCTTACACTTTTGGCGAAAGTTTAAAAGAGGGAATTGATATAATGCATTTTCAGGAAAAGTCAACCGACCTTTCGTCTGCTTTGAGTGAACTCAATAATTTATATCAAAATCTGAATGTTGGTGCAATAATTATTGCCAGTGATGGAATCTATAACACAGGCAGTAATCCCATTTATGTAAAAAACGATCTTGGCGCACCTGTTTATGCTATTGCATTAGGTGACACAGTGCAAAAAAAAGATCTTCGTATTACTAGAGTGCTGCACAATAATATTGTATATCTGAAAGATAAATTTAATGTTATAACAGAAATTGAGGCAATTTATTGTGGTGGAATAAATCCGAAAATCAGCATTAGTGAAGTTACAAAAGGAACTGTAAAAGTATTTGGTGAAAAAAATATTTCTATTAGCGGCGATCAGTTCAATACCAATGTAAGTTGGGAGATAAGCGCTGATGCTCCGGGAATACGGCACTACCAGGTTCGTATTCAATCTGTGGAAGGAGAAAATACAACTGATAATAATGTTCAGGATATTTATATAGAAGTGTTGG
Organism: Bacteroidota bacterium; assembly: GCA_043727235.1. Taxonomy (GTDB): domain Bacteria; phylum Bacteroidota; class Bacteroidia; order Chitinophagales; family BACL12; genus UBA7236. The sequence goes on along the minus strand of JAYSYX010000258.1, from coordinate 8,971 downwards.
ATGCGCGACAAAAAATATTATTGCTAGCAAATTCCCCTCATCCAGATATAAATGCAATAAAACAAGCAATAGAATCAAACCAGAATTACGAGGTTGAAATTCAATTGGCAGGAGAATTAAAAGGAAATACCGGAGATTACGATCTTGTGATCTTGCACCAATTACCATCTTCAAAATATCAGATACAGGATGTATTAAATTCTTTAAAAAGTAAAAATATTCCGCTCTGGATAGTTACAGGTTCACAAACATCCATCAGTGCATTCAATAAAACCCAAAACCTTGTTACAATAAACTCAACAGGGCAATCGGCGAATGAAATAACTGCAACTTTAGATAAGGGCTTTAATTTATTTACACTAAACGATAAAAGTTTCTCCACTTTTACCAAATTACCTGCGCTACATGCTCCCTATGGTCAATACACTGTTTCCCCTGCATCGCAAGTGATTTTATATCAAAAGATCGGTTCTGTCAATACTAAAAATCCACTTTTGATCTACAGTTTACCGGGAAGTGAAAAGTATGCCATTCTTCTGGGAGAAAATATTTGGAAATGGAGATTGTACGATTATGTAATAAATACAAATCAGGATGCAACAAATGAATTGATAAGCAAAACGATACAATATCTTGTCGCCAAAAACGATAAAAAACAATTCCGCGTTTCACAAACAAAAAATGTTTTAAATGAAAGTGAATCGGTAATTCTGGATGCTGAATTATATAACGACAGTTATGAATTAGTGAATGAACCTGATGCAACTGTCGTAATAAAAAACGAAGAAGGAAAAGATTTTCCTTTTCAATTTTCAAAAACAACAAAAAGTTATTCTCTGGATGCAGGATATTTTCCTTCCGGAAATTACACCTATGATGCAAAAGTTGTTTACAACGGAAAAGAGTACAAAGACAACGGTGCATTCAGTATCTCACCAATAAAACTCGAAACAATTAATACTACTGCAAATCATGCTTTATTAAATCAACTTGCCGTTCAAAGCGGAGGACAAATGGTGTATGCCGACCAATTGGAAAAATTAGTTTCAAGCATAGAACAAAGCTCCTCTGCAAAACCCGTCATGCGTGAAACAATAAAAACACAATCCATCATAAATCTCAAGTGGCTATTCTTTTTAATATTAGGGTTGCTGGGCGCTGAGTGGTTTGTGAGGAAGTTTAATGGCGGTTATTGACAATTTAGGCTGAAAGTTAATTTTACCTAGTAAATTAGAGTTGGGATCAAAATTTACTGTAATTAGCAAATGAGCCAATTAGCAAATGGGGTTTATCGTGGGAGGGTAATTAATCTCCTACTTGGAACTATTCAATTACCATTTACAATCATAAATTTTTAATTCGTAGCTAAAACAAATGTTAAGTATCAAATTTGCTAATTAGCTAATTGGCTAATCATCTCATTTGTCCATTATCACAAACACATCCTCATTTGGTTTTTTCATGTAGTATTTTTCGCGGGCGAATTTTTCGAGGGCTTTTTGACTGGATTTTAATTCGTTGAGTTGTTGGTTGGTAGCCTTCGTTTCTTTCACATAGTAGGCAGTTTTGCTTCTTGCAACATTCAGATCATGAATCCTATTATATTGGCGAATAAAATTGTTCTGATCAAAAAAAGTCATCCAAACCGCAAATACAAACATGGTAAATGCATATTTATTCAATAACAAGGAAGGTATTTTCCATGCTTTAATACGCGCTCTGAATTTTTTAAATATTGACATACTTTTAGCAGATGAGTAAAATTAAACCTAATCAGTATTACAATAACGTTTGCATATGCTTAAAATGTTGTGGATTGTTTAAATCAGTGGGCAGTGGGGGCAGTCAACAGTCAACAGTCAATAGTGGGCAGTGGGCAGTTTGCAACATTGGAAAATATAGCTTCGAAAGGAAGTTATTTTAATAATTATAACTCTTTCAACAGTCAATAGTGGGCAGTGGGCAGTTTATAACATTGGAGAATATTGCTTCGAAAGGAAGTTATTTTAATAATTATAACTCTTTCAACAGTCAATAGTGAGCAGTGGGCAGTTTGTAACATTGGGGGGTATTGCTCCGAGATGAAGTTTATTTTATCATTATAAACCCTTTTACCAGTAAACGGTCAACGGTGGGCTACAGGTTGAAATATTGGAGATTATCACTTCGCGTTGAAAATTAACTTTCAATGCACATAAACGCATACTCCCCTATGGGGCTGGGGGCCCGACGCAGATTGTAGAAGTGGCCGTTTTACCTTGGAAATAAACAAAGGTAAATATCCAAAAATAATCAAAAAATAAAAAACATTAATCGGAATGACACCCATAAGACCTTCCTTCGTAGTGAACCTTTTGAACCCCTTCAACTCTTCCAACTCTGTATCTATCTCAAAAACACATTCCCCGGCCAAACTGCATTTTCACCTAACTCTTCCTCTATTCGGATCAGTTGATTGTATTTTGCTATACGGTCGCTGCGGGATGCGGAGCCGGTTTTAATTTGTCCGCAATTTAGGGCTACTGCAAGATCGGCAATGGTGGTATCTTCTGTTTCACCACTTCTGTGACTCATTACTGAAGTATAATTTGCGCGTTGAGCCATGCTCACTGCATTGATAGTTTCTGTTAAAGTACCAATCTGATTTACTTTCACTAAAATTGAATTTGCAATATTTTCTTTTATGCCTTTGCTCAATCTTTTTACATTGGTACAGAAAAGATCATCACCAACTAATTGAATTTTGGCTCCGAGTTTTTCTGTCATTAATTTCCATCCCGACCAATCGTCTTCTGCCATTCCATCTTCGATACTTGCAATAGGATATTTTTTACACCAGTTCACCCAATAATCCACCATCTCTTCGGAAGTTAATTTTCTTCCATCCGACTTTTTGAAAATATACATTTTACTTTCATTATCGTAAAATTCGCTTACTGCAGGATCCAGTGCTATCAGAATATCCTCACCCGGTATATATCCTGCACTTTCAATTGCAGTTAAAACTAATTCAATGGCTTCATCATTTGTTTGAATATTTGGAGCATATCCACCCTCATCTCCAACATTGGTAGAAAATCCTTTATTCTTTAATATTTTTTTGAGATGATGAAACACTTCAACTCCCATTCTCAATCCATCAGAAAAATTATCTCCACCGATCGGAGCGATCATAAATTCCTGAAAATCTATTTTATTATCAGCATGTGCTCCGCCATTTAAAATATTCATTAATGGAACGGGCAAAGTATTCGCATTAACTCCTCCAACATATCTATATAAAGGAATATTCAGTTCGGTAGCAGCTGCCTTTGCACATGCCAGTGAAACCGCTAATATTGCATTGGCTCCCAACTTCGATTTATTTGCAGTGCCATCCAATTCTAACATTAATTTATCCAATTGATTTTGATCCAGAACATTTTGTCCTTCTAATTCATCTGCAATAAAATCATTTACATTTTCCACAGCTTTTAATACACCTTTTCCCAAATAAATATCAGGATCCTCATCGCGTAATTCTGCAGCTTCATGAACGCCGGTACTAGCCCCGCTCGGAACTGCTGCTCGACCAATGGCACCAAATTCAGTCGTTACCTCTGCTTCCACAGTAGGATTCCCTCTGGAATCTAAAATTTGTCTTGCGAAAATGTTAATGATATGGCTCATAGTAATTGAGAATTGATAATTGACAATTGATAATTGGAGTTAACTTTCTATTTATCTTTAATATTAATTATTTAATGTTAACTATAAAAAAAGAGAGCAGTATAATGCCCAGATATAATTTCAGGCAGTCAAACTGCCCACTGCCTACTCCCACTGCCCACTCCTCAACCCATCATCTTCACAAACTCATCAAACAAATACCTCGCATCGTGCGGGCCCGGAGTTGCTTCGGGGTGATACTGAACACTGAATGCTTTTTTATCTGTAAGGCGAAATCCTTCAATGGTATTATCATTTAAATTCATATGCGTTACTTCCATATTTTTTGAAGCGCGCACTTCTTCTTCTTTAATATTGAATCCATGATTTTGGGTTGTGATCTCACATAATCCTGTAATTAAATTTTTAACCGGATGATTACAACCTCTGTGTCCATGATGCATTTTATAGGTGGAAACACCATTTGCCAATCCCAATAATTGTTGTCCGAGGCAAATTCCGAATACTGGAGAATTGTTGTTTAATATTTTCTTTACAGTTTCCACTGCATAACCCATGCTAGCCGGATCACCGGGACCATTGGAAATAAAATATCCATCGGCATTAAAATCCAAGGTATCCTCAAATGCCGTTTTTGCCGGAACTACTTTTAAATAACATCCGCGCAGTGAAATATTATCCAAAATGCTTTTTTTAACCCCAAAATCATATACGATCACCTTTTTTTCCGCATCAGCATTTCCGATAAAATAGGGTGTTTGTGTAGAAACCAAACTCGCCAATTCAAGGCCATTCATATCTGGAACCTCTTTCAATTTTTGCGTGAGCTCAGCAATATCCGTTGTTTCGCTGCTTATAATACAATTCATTGCCCCTTTGCTGCGAATATGTCTTACAATTGCACGGGTGTCAACGTCACTTATTGCAACCAGACTTTCGTCCAAAAGGTAATCCTGAATGGAATCCTGGGTCAATCTTCTCGAATACTGATTGGTAAAATTTTTAACCGCTAAACCAGAGATCTTTATCGAATTACTTTCAATATCCTCTTTATAGGTTCCATAGTTACCTATATGAGCATTAGTCATAACCAAAATCTGCCCGTAATAACTTGGATCAGTAAATATTTCCTGATAGCCGGTCATGCCGGTATTAAAACAAATTTCTCCCGTGGTAGTGCCTATTTTTCCTGCGCTGTAGCCATTAAAGGCAGTTCCGTCGGCCAAGAGTATTACGGCGGGAACTTTTTCGAAGTTTTCCATTAAAACACAAAGTTAAACAAGAACAGACTATTTGATGAGTAAAAACCTAATTAGAGCCTAAATCTGCATCAAAAGAAATACATATTTTATCCACAGAAGCATTGGATCGTAATTTTACTTATAAATTTGAATTATAAAGCAATTAAACCTATTGCCAATTTTAACGTCTTTGTTAAAACAATCCAGTAGATGAGAACCACATTAATGTTTACATTTTTATGTTTTGCTTGTAATTTATTTTCTCAACTTTCCCCTGAGATCACATCTTGGCTCACCAATACGGATGGTGACACAGGCTATGATGGAATAGAAACCAATGTACAGCAGGTTCAGTTCTCTGATGATAATGTTTATATCAGTTGCACCTGTATTCCCGGATATGATATTGGACCATGGATCGCAAATCCAAATGTGCCTGTAAATCAAAATTTCGTTTACAAGATCACGCGAACTCCGGAAGAAAACACCGGAATATTGGTTGAAACGCCGATGGGACACACCGGAGTTTGGAGCAATGGAGTGAGCGTCTTTAATGCCAAAGACGGAATGAGCTTCGAAAATGAGGGGATTTGGAATCAAAATGCTGTTGTTGTGGAAGGAATAAGTTTTGACAATTGCCTGGGACATCCCGCTCCGAATGGAGAATATCATCATCATTTAAATCCCACTTGTTTATACGATGATGAAAATATTTCAGATCATGCACCTATAATTGGTTATGCCTTTGATGGATTTCCCATATATGGTGCGTTTGGATATACAAATGTTGACGGTACAGGTGGAATTTCGAGAATGGGAAGTTCTTATCAATTCAGAACTATATCTGAAAGAACCACTCTACCAGATGGAACCGTATTACCAGTTTCAGAACATGGACCGGATGTCTCGGCAAGTTTTCCTTTAGGATATTATATTGAAGATCATGAATATATTGCAGGATCAGGAGATCTTGATGCACACAACGGAAGATTTTGCGTCACACCTGAATACCCGGATGGGATTTACGCTTATTTTGTAACTCTAACAGAATCAGGAGAAGCTGAATATCCTTATACATTGGGACCTCACTATTACGGGTTAGTCCAGGCAGGTAATACAGGCCCGATGTCCGGTCATAATACCATTAGCGAAGCTGTGGAAACATATGTATCTATTGGCGAATTTGAAGGTGGAAATATAAAAATGCTTTTATATCCGAATCCTGTCACAGAATATTTATTTGTATATTTAGAGCCCTCCTTTAATAATAATTTAACCTTAAAAATTACAGATCTTGCAGGAAATATTATCCTGACTAAGCAAAATATGCAACCGGACATAACTTATAGCTTTGATCTTCAAAATTTGAACAGCGGTATTTATTTCATTCATGTTGCAGATGAAAATATTAATGGAATTCAAAAAATTATTGTGACAAAGTAAAAACTCACTGTTTTTTTTCAGGAGTTATTACTGGCAATTGATATGCAAATTCCGCTTTATTACTATAGACGATATTCATGATCTCAAACAGTACATCATTGCGTGTTTTTATATAATCTTCCCAGGCTTCATAATAAAAATGCATTTCTATCATGATCTCAATTCCGAGATTTCCAAAATTGGCAAGACCAACATTTATTGCTTCATTTTTTTTGGGATGTTGTTCGCCGTAATTTTTAATTTGCTGAACAATATTGTTTAATTGGTCTTGTGTAGTATTATAGGTAAGACCCAAATTAAAATGCACCTTTCGCGATGTACGTCGGGTAAGATTACTCATTTTATTATTAACGATATTTTTATTGGGAATGGTCATATAACTCGTGTCGATTGCTCTAATACGTGTGCTTCGAAATCCCACCTTTACTACCTTTCCGGTAACTCCGTCAATTTCCACAAGATCGCCAACCACAAATGGTTTTTCGGTGAAGATGGAAATACTTCCGAAAACATTCTGTAATGTTTCCTGCGCGGCAAAGGCAATAGCAATACCTGCAATTCCGGCTCCTGCAACAATAGAATAAATATTAACTGCAAATACAGCTCCAAGCACCGCCAAAAACGCAATTATCCAAATGACAATTCGAATAATTTCTTTCAAAAAAACCACCAACTGATCATCCCATGGATCTTCTGTTTTTAAAGCGCGATGATTTAATACTGCAACAAAAAAATCTCCTAAACGGGATACCAGCCATGCAACATTTAAAACGAAAAGTAATTTATATACTCCGTTTGAGATCAACAGCACATAATTTTTTAATACCTCATTTTCCGGATCAAAAGGATAATTAAGTGCTTTAAATCCGAAATAGATAGTTTCTAATACAATAAAATATTGAAGTGGTTTCAGGATCAGATGTAGGAATTCTTCTGTTAATTCTCCGGCATCTGTCTTTTTTACAATTTTGAATAATAATAAACTGATAAGTTTTGAGATATATCTCTTAAATATTATTACAAATATAATTGCACCTGCCAGCCAACACCACTGCCGCCAGGTGTTTTGTAAAAACTCCGTGTTTAAGAATTCATAAACCGATAGTAACATGTTACAAAGCTACCATGAATAAGAAAATTTCAAAATTTTAGACCAATCAAGATTTTCACAATTTTCTATTCATGGTTCCCGTAGAATAAGAAAATTTCAAAATTTTAGACCAATCAAGATTTTCACAATTTTCTATTCATGGTTCCCGAAGAATAAGAAAATTTCAAAATTTTGAGCTTTCGTCCTTTTAAGTTCTATTTATACAACTCCCTGTCAAAGAAGAAAAATTTAAAATTTCAGAAAACAGGTATGACTGAATAAATAGACAAACCCTTTTCTACAAGGTGTAAACCTGACTTAAAACATTTACATTTTAGGGGCAATTTTAACCCATGATCAATAAGCTGCTCACTCCTGTCAGAACTACAGAATATTTAACAGATTGGAAAGTTCAGAATTACCATTGGGCACATAAAATAAAGGTGAATACCGGTGAGATGCCCGATACTACCGAGTGTTTAATTGCGATAATTGGAGTGAACGAAAGCAGGGGAAGTTTCCAAAACAGTGGTTCCGCTGCCGGTTCTGATATTATCAGGAAACATTTATATCAGCTTGCCATTAATGATTACAACTTGCATTTAATTGATGCAGGAGATATTCTAATTGGAGAAACACCGGAGGAAACATACCAAAATTTAAAAATGGTTATGGAATGGTTTCTTGGACAACAAATATTACCGATCATTATTGGTGGAAGTCAGGATATTACCATAGGGCAATATGCAGGATATGAATTTTTAGGTCAGGCAGTTAATTTAATGGTTATTGATGAGCGTATAGACCTTGATGAACCAGAATTTTTACCTCCTTCACGAACATGGTTACAAAATATTTTTAAACATGAACCTAAATATTTATTTAATTACGCGGGAATAGCATATCAAACGCATTTTACCGCACCGGATATTTTGAAAGCAATTGATGCTTTATTCTTTGATGCTATCCGATTAGGTCGCATGAAAGAAAATATCCAATTTGCCGAACCCGAATTACGCGATGCAGATATTTTAAGTATCGATATTACTGCAATACGTGCAAGTGATGCTCCGGGAAATGCGCATGCAACACCTAATGGTCTATCAGGGGAAGAAATTTGTCAGATGATGCGTTATGCGGGCATGAGTGATAAAATTACTTCACTCGGTATTTACGAATACAATCCCATGTTCGACAACCAGGAATTAACCGCACAACTCGTTGCACAAATGATCTGGTATTTTGTAGACGGATATTATAATCGCAAAAGTGATTATCCCATTGTTTCAGAAAAAGAATTCACAAAATATATTGTCAATATCAGCGACAACGAATATGATCTCACATTTTGGAAAAGCAATAAAACCGGTCGCTGGTGGGTAGAGGTTCCATTTATTGTTCAGCAGCGTTTTGAACGACACCAATTAGTTCCCTGCGCATACGAAGATTACGAAGCCGCAGTTAAAAATGAAATCCCGGAAAAATGGTTGAGGATATTTCATTAACTGGGTTGAAATTTGTGTTTTTG
>JAYSYX010000257.1:0-3646 GCA_043727235.1 Bacteroidota bacterium | reverse complement strand
ATTCTTACAACGGCAAAAACAAGGGAAAATTTTGTAAAATTTAAAGAAGCATTCTTTTCTGAAAATGGTGATTGGAAATTATACACAACGAGCTCCACTAATGAGTCACTCGATTATACAAAATTTGGAAAGAAGAAAATTAAGATTTATGAAGTTTCCATTAATAAAGGAGGGTTAAAAAAATACTTGGAAGAACAAAATGTAATTAAAAAATTGAATGATGGATTTTAACAGTTTGGGATATCGGATACTATTGAAAGTGTATTTAATATGGGTTTCAGCTATGGATATAGCCGCACAGGTCAAAAAGCCAACTTTAATGATACTTCCGAGCGACAATTGGTGTGAACAGAGAATTTTTATGACAGAGTTTGATAATCAGGGAACGAAGCAAAAAGTTCCTAATTACAAACAAGCCTTTCAGGAAGATACTGAAATTGGACAGGTCATTTCTAAAATTGGAGCATTGATGATAGACCGGGGATTTCCTTTAAAAGATGCTGAGCAGGAATTAAAGTCCATTGAAGCAAGAACTTCTGAGGACAATATGACAACAAGTGTTACAAATAGTTCATCTATCGCTGAGAGTCCATTGGACAAATTAAAGAACAAGGCAAAAGCTGATATTATAATCCAAATTTGGTGGAAAGTAAACAAGACAGATCAGGGTAAATCTGTTTCTTTCATTCTTGAAGCGTTTGACTCTTATTCAAGCAAGCGTATAGCCGCCTCCACCGGAAATGGGTCCCCCAGCAATACGGAGATTGTTCCTGTTCTGTTACAAAATGCCGTTTTGGCAAACATCGATCCGTTTGTAACACAATTACAAAATCACTTTGATGAGATGTTCATTAATGGGAGAGAAATAATTTTAACTGTCAAAAGGTGGAATTCCTGGGAATATAATTTGGAAACAGAAATAGAAAATACTGAAATTACTGATCATATTAATGAATGGTTACAACAGAACACCGTAAATGGTAGATTTAATATGACTGATGCTACAGAAAATATAATACTGTTCGAACAAGTTCGCATTCCTTTATATGGCTCCGCAAATAATGCCATTGACGCACGACAATTTACAAGAAACTTGCAGAAATATTTAAAAAGTAACCCTTTCAATTTTGAGGTTAAACTCATGACCAGGGGATTAGGGGAAGCTATATTAGTTTTAGGAGAAAAGTAACTAAACAAATGAGAAAGTTTTTAACCATTCTATTGGTAAGTATCATAATCCTTTCAAGTAATGCTCAAGTTAAACTGGATGATTTTGGCAGAATAGTTCTCAATGCTTATTTGCCAGATGACTTTTCAATGCCTGCTGAAGCAAAAAATTATTTGATTACAAAACTCAGCCAGATAGCAAGTAATAACGGCATGAGTGGCAGCGAGGCAAATTCCAGATTTATTATTACTGCCAGTGTTAATATTGGCACTAAAGATATCATCGCAGGCCCACCACAGATGATTGCACAAAATATTGAAATTACATTATTCATAGGAGATGCTATTTCCAATACAATATTTGCAAACACATCACTAAGCATAAAAGGAGTGGGAACAAATGAAAATAAAGCTTTTATTGAAGCTTTAAAAATGATTAATCCAAAAAATAAAGAAATAGCTTCATTCCTGGAAGATGGTAAGTCGAAAATAGTGAATTACTATGCTACACAATGCGACTTTCTAATAAAAAATGCCAGAACTTTGGTTGGTCAGGAAAAATATGATGAAGCTATTTATAAGCTGGCCCAAGTACCTGATATTTGTGAGGATTGTTATTTCCGAACTTTGGACACACTATCACAAATTTATCAGCAAAAAATAGATGCAGATTGCGCTGTTAAGTTTAATAAAGCAAAAAGTGTATGGGCTTCTGAACAAAAACCATCAGGAGCAGAGAAAGCAGGAGATGTATTAAGCACAATCCATCCAGAAGCAACCTGTCAAACAGATGTGCAATCGTTTATAAATAAAATTGATGCTAAATTAAAAGCGGACGAAAGAGCGAGGTGGCAATTTAAAATGAAACAGTATAATGATAAAATAGCTGCTAATAAAGAACGTATGAGGATTGCTGAAGGTAAATCAATAAGGGATGACACCTATAGGGAAAATCAATCCACACGTGATGCAAGTTACAAAGAAAATCAATCCAAACGTGACGCATCTTATCGGGAGAATCAGTCAAAACGAGACTCAAAATATCGGGAATCGCAATCTAATAGAAATTATGAACTGGATAAAATTAAAGTAAGTGCTTATCGGGAAGTTGCAGTGAATATGCTAGGAATCTGCCTAAAACAGTCACCTATAACAACATTCTTTGGTATTAATATAATTAAATAAAAATATTATTAAGTATGAAGCATGTGCTGTTAATGCTAACATTTTTTCTGGGGTTAAAAGCATACTCACAGAATAATGATAAAATTGTTACACTTGTCGTCAATGGTCAGGGTAAAACACAAACTGAGGCCACGCAAAATGCTTTAAGAAATGCTCTGGAACAGGCTTTTGGTACTTTTATCTCATCCTCTACTAACATATTTAATGATGAATTGGTAAAAGATGAAATAATATCCGTATCAAATGGGAACATACAGCATTATGAAGTCATTTCAGAGGTTGTAATACCAAATGAAGGGTATGCTACCACACTAAAAGCCACTGTTTCCATAAGTAAACTCACTTCCTTTGTGGAAAGTAAAGGAATCAAAGTTGAATTCAAGGGCAGCTTATTTGCTTTCAATGTCAATCAACAATTGCTTAATGAAAAAAATGAAATCAAAGCCATTGAAGACTTGATGTTAATAGTCAAATCAATGCTACAGCATGCGTTTGATTATCAAATAAAGGTAAATGATCCAGTTTCCATGGATGGTGAAAGCAAAAACTGGAAGATTAAAATGACTGCTACAATTTCTGCAAATGAAAATATGATAGCCATAGGTCAATTTATATGTCAAACCCTGGTTGGTCTTTCGTTGAGTAATATGGATCGAAAAACCTACGAAAGTGCGAATAAATCCACATATCCCGTGTCTGTTTTTGCAGATTTTAAAAATTTTGACCATATCCATTTACGCAAGCAAAAATCAATTGACCTGATCATTGAAGTAATTGGTTTAATAGCCTCTCAGGTCCTTAATTTCCACATCACAAATGGGATAGAGGAAATGAATTATCCCGATGTAGCTCTCTACTCTTACGATTCCTATATAATTGAACTTATTAGCTGCAAACCATTAAAAAACCAATTTTATACTTTTGGTTTGCCACCTAAAAAAGTTGATCCTGATAATTGTTCCAGAATATTTAATTATGGTAGTTTTGAAAGTGCCTTAAAAAGCAAGGTAGACGAGCAACTTGTCGATGGCTGGTTTTTAAGTTTATTATATTGTTATAACCTTATATATGAAACCCGGTTTCCTTTTATCATAAAATTAAAACATAAAATGATAATGCTTCATAAGCAAATTGAATATGGTGCAAGAAATGACCTTTTTCTTGCGCAACCAGGTCTGGTATTTAGTTTTGATATTTTTAGAAATAAAACAGGATTTGTAGATATTGAGATGGAAGATATGAGGAGCCTGGACGAGATTAATAAAATTACCGAATATAAAATTGGTTCGTTTTA
>JAYSYX010000256.1:0-1508 GCA_043727235.1 Bacteroidota bacterium | reverse complement strand
TTCAGACTGGCAACTGTGGATCAAATTGACACAACATCACAAAGAGTATTAACAGATGTCGGTGAATTCGAATACGATCATCTTATAATTGCAAGCGGTGCAGTTACTAATTTTTATGGAAATACGGCAATTGAAAAGGTGAGTTTTACTCTCAAATCGGTTCAGGAAGCACTCGATATGCGCAGTGCAATTTTACATAAATTTGAAAGGGCAATTATTTCCGGTTCCACGGAAGAACAAAAACAGCGAATGAATTTTATAATTGTAGGAGGAGGTCCTACCGGAGTAGAACTTGCCGGTGCTTTAGCGGAGATAAGAAAAAATGTTTTACCACACGATTATCGCGAACTCAAAGGAGAAAATATGGAGATCCATTTAATTGAGGGTTCCGGGAGATTGTTAGCTGCGATGAGCGAAAAAGCTTCCTCATTGGCAAAAAAATATTTGGAAGAAGATGGAGTTAATGTTTGGCTTAATGCGTTAGTTCAAAATTTTAATGGCGATGAATTGGTACTTTCCAATGGTGAAAAAATTAAAACGGATAATATCATTTGGGCAGCAGGAGTAAAAGGTGCAACTATAAACGGCATTAATGCTGCATCAGTAGTTAGAGGTGGTAAATATCAAACAGATGCCTTTAACAGGATACAAAATTATTCCAATGTTTATGCTATCGGTGACATTGCATTTATGACTGAGGATAAAAAATTTCCCAACGGGCATCCCGGCGTAGCACAGGTTGCAATTCAACAAGCAGTTAATCTCTCCAAAAATTTAATTCGATTGCACAAAAAACAAACATTAAAACCATTTATATACAAGAACAAAGGAAATATGGCAACAATAGGCAGACACAAAGCAGTTGTAGATTTACCTTTTTACTCATTTGGAGGTTATTTTGCCTGGTATATCTGGATGTTTATTCACCTAATGGCATTGGTGGGATTCAGAAACCGATTTATGGTATTTATTAACTGGATGTGGAATTATTTTTCATACGATCGTGCTCATCGTATTATAGTTGAACCGGAGAAAAATATAATTGAAAATTAAGATCGGTTACCTATAAAACTCATGTAACAGAAAACGAGCGCCGGTAACGAAGTGGTAACTTACACCGAAATCATTTCCAATATATTCGTTATTGACCTGAGTAAATGGAACTTCAACTTTTGCTTCAAAATACCACCAGAATCTACCCCGCACAGTCCAGTCCATTCCGAAACCCAAAGGCATTCTCACACTCAAATTAGATGCAGTCAGCGTTGTTCCTTCCTGAATGGCAAATATGGTATCTACATAAGGTCCTAAATTCATTTTTGTATTCACCATCCAAAGACTTGCGCCGATAATACCGTAAAAGGCAAAATAATCATCAGCATCGGTTTGGAAAAAATATCTTCGATAATCGGCATCAATTGTAATTAGGCTACTTACTAAAAATGATTCCACGGTATCTGTAAGTAATCCTGTAGAATCTACTACAATAATATCCCAAGGTTTTTGAG
>JAYSYX010000255.1:0-3673 GCA_043727235.1 Bacteroidota bacterium | reverse complement strand
GAATTTAGAATCCGATAAAAATAATTGTTGACCGCAGCCGGCACAGAAATAAGTTCCTTCTCCAAAAAAGTGATCGAATTCTCCGGTGAACGGTTGTTCGGTGCCTTTTTTTCGCAAAATGCGATATTGCTCAGGATTTAATATCTTTTTCCATTCTTCCTCAGTTTTGACAACTGTATATTTATTTTCACTTTTTTTATTTTCCATAAATTAATATTTAGTAAAAGAATACTTCATTGAAATAAAAAAATTATTTTGCCTTTTCCATTTCTATCTGATGTAATATAATTTCCTTTATCTGGTCAACACCTATCTTTTTTCCGATGATTTTTTTATCCTTATCTAATATAAAGATCATGGGTGTTTGGTCAACATTATATTTTACCTGATATGCTTCCTTTAATTTAAGATTAGCAACATTTATCCAGGGATAGGGATGTTCGCTAAGCCATTTTTTCCATTTTTCAGGTTCCTCTTCAGAATATACCGCATAAAATTCAACCCCCAATGGTGATAATTCCGGATATAATTTCTCATATTTCGGCATGTCTTTTTTGCAATGTCCGCAATCGGGACTCCAGAAAACTATAACTGTAAACTTTTTATTTATTGAATACAATGCAATATCTCTATTTAATGTATCCTGTAAAATTAAAGGTGGTGCTTGTTTCCCAATTAATGTAGGTCTTATTTTATCAGCCTGAGCCTGTATCCGATATAAGCCAACATCATCTAACCAAAATGCCTGACCTGTTGAATAATATTTATCCACCATGTAAACATACACCGCATCAAATCCCATGATCTTTGAATTTGCATATTCATTCAACAACATTACAGTTACGAACTGAAATGTGTATTTATTTACCTTTGTTTTGCTGATGATAAAATCTATTGCAACATTAATGGAGTCAGGTGTTTTCTGAACATAGTCCTTCAAATATTTTTTAATGCGCATATCGTACATATTTGTGCGCAACAAACGTTCATCATTAAAATTGATATTATCAAAATAATGTGCTCTCACATAACGTATCGGAAATGTTGAATCTTTTGTTCCATCCGCATTTAAGGGTGCATCAGGTATCTTTATATCGGTAACACATTTAAGAAATGAAGTATAAAACAGTTCGGGATTTTCGCTTATTATTCTCGCGCGTTCATCCTCCACCTGTTTATTTACTGTTTTCATTTCCTCTTTTATCAATTTTCCTTCTTCAGAAGTTTCACCAACACTTTGCAATTTATTTTTTAGCAGTGTGATCTCATTCTTTTTTGTATTGATAAAATTTAGATCCTGATAAAAAAGTATATTTTCTTTTGAACCTGTTATCTTCATATTTTTTACAAAATCGAAAGTATCGGTTTCCATTTGAAATTTTGATTCTTTTCCACTGACAATAAATTCAAAATATTTATTCTTCAAAGAAGGTGCAACACATAAATAAATTCCCCCTGGCAAAGTGTCGTTTCCGGAAAAAACTGCTTCACTATTGCCGTTAATTCTCACGGTATCTATCACATATTGTTGTGCTCCGTAGTGATGTGCCAAAAATAGAGTTGTATCAGAAACTCCTTTAATTTTTACTTTAAATTCGTAAGTGGTTAATACCTGTGCCCGGATGCTCAGTGATATAAAAATTATTGAAAGGAGAAGTAAATTTCGCTGCATTGTTAATTGTCTGGTTTAAATATCGGTAATGTTTTGATTTTGATCTTCAAGAGCCTCAGCAACCACAAAAATACTGCCGCATATCAATAATAGGTCCTCTTCATTCATTTCTTGTTTAGCGAAGTTTAATGCTTCCCTCACACTTTTATAACTTTTACCATGTAAACCAACAGATCCGGCCATTTGTTCCAATATTTCCGCATCGAGTCCCCTGGGGATATCAGGCTTGCAAAAATAGTAGGTTGCAGTTTTAGGGAATTGTTTCAAATTTGCCCCGAGATCCTTATCGTTTACAGCACCGGTAACAATATGTAATTTTTCAAAATGTGTATTCTTTACCTGTTCGAATAATTCTTCTAAACCCGCGCTGTTATGAGCACAATCGCAAATTATCAATGGATGGTCTGATATTATTTGCCATCGACCTGCAAAACCCGTGTTTTTTTTCACTTGTTTCAATCCCTCGTATACAGCTTCCTCAGGCATCTCCACTCCAATACTTCGCAAAACTTCAATGGATTGTATTGTGGTCTTTATATTCTTTAATTGATAAGTCCCAGTAAGGTCAAGCATTAAACTTGGGTATATCAATTGATCCAGATAACTTATGTTCAATTCAATTTTATCTAATTCCTCTATTAAAATTTCAGCCTGAACATTCTCTGAGGCTAGAAATATAGAAGCCGCATGAGAATTTGTTTTTTCTAAAAATACAGGAAAGGTTTCCTCATGAAATTCCCCTATCACAACAGGAATGTTTTTTTTAATTATCCCCGCTTTCTCTCCTGCAATTTCCTTCAAAGTATTTCCAAGCATCATTTGATGATCATAACTTATATTTGTTATAATCGATAGGATAGGAGTTATAACATTTGTGGAATCCAATCTCCCCCCTAAACCAACTTCTATCACTGCTATATCTACTTCTTTTTGTGCGAAATATTCAAAGGCCATGGCGACAGTAATTTCAAAAAAGGAAGGTTCAATTTCGGGTATATGTGGTTTAATTTTTTCGACAAATTCTATCACAAATTCCTTTTCACACATTATTCCGTTCAGTCTGATACGTTCGCGAAAATCGAGCAGGTGAGGGGAGGTGTATAAACCTGTGGAATAACCTGCTTCCTGTAAAACAGAGGCCAACATATTGGAAACAGAACCTTTACCGTTTGTGCCCGCAACATGAATACTCGTGATTTTTTTATGCGGATCGTCAAGAATTTTAAGCAGCGCAATGGTATTGGTAAGGTCTTTTTTAAAGGCAGCGGGACCTATGCGTTGATACATGGGTAAATGGGTGAAGAGATATTCTATTGTTTCCTTATAGGTCATTCTGCATCAAAATACAATATTGGTGCAAAATGAATTAAAAAGCCCTGAATAAGAAAATTTTATTGTGTTTATTATCATTTTAAATTTCTGAAATTCTCTATTCAGGGTGCCCCTGAACAAGAGAATCTTATTATGTTTATTATCATTTAAAATTACTGAAATTTTTTATTCAGGGTATTATGCAAAAAAAATGCTCTCCTTTTATAGAGAGCACTCCTTTCATACTTCAATAACAGTTGTGTTTCAAAGTATTATTGTAACTTAAAGTGGAAGGTTATATATCCTATTTGTGTTTCAGTTGCATTGTTATCTACGGTAAAAGTTGTCTTTAATGCAGCTGCTTTAGATTTTGCAATAAGATTAGTATCTGTAATAGTTGACCCACTGCGCTCGTAATCTGCTTTAATAACCTTACCAGATTTATCCACTGTAATTTTAATTCTGATATCACCAATTTCATTGTGATTTACACTTAGGGTTGGAGGAGTTTTTATTTTTCTATCTCCAAGTCCTGATACATCATATCCCTTTCCTGTAGTTCCTAAACCATCACCACCATTAGGTATACCATTTGGATCCCCTTCGTTTCCAGTGCCACCTTTATCACCCTGGCTTGAAGAACCATTGTCACCCTTATTTTTGATTTTGTTCGGATCAAATAACTCATCC
>JAYSYX010000254.1:0-3674 GCA_043727235.1 Bacteroidota bacterium | reverse complement strand
GCTTTGTGATAGTTATACAGCTTTTAATTCTGGAGTTTGTTGTTTGTTGTTTGAAATTTCATGTTTGAGATTACCGATTACCGATTACATTACACATTACTGATTACACATTACTAATTACCGATACCGATTACCCATTACCTATACTGTAAATTCTGTAAGTTGTCTGGCTCACGATGATTTCAATACATATTAATTGCATACCTAATTAAGTGTAGCTCCATAAGCTAAAAATGGAGGATAATTATTTATGTTCACATTTCAAATATTTTATTAGATTTGTTGAAACAATTTTATCCCTAAATCTTAACTATATACCGGCGAGGTATTAACGTCCGGCTGGCAATAATTAATTTTTAATAGTAAATGTTAAATTATGAATAAACTGGGTTTATCATTGTTGTTGTTATTGTGGATAGGAGGCAGCAGTTGGTATTATGTCTGTCAGATAAAGGAACAATGCCCGGGAGGAGCCCTAAGTTCGGTGGGAAAAAAGGACACTGCTTCGAATGAAAGCCAAGCATTACTGCCGCTTTATTTCAGCTATTCCAGCCTCGATCCATTGAAAACAAATGATTTCCCCCAATGGAAAGACAGTATTTTGAACTTGCTCAAAGGTGACAATGTATTACACATCACCGGTCAATATGCTTCCGGAGAAAATTTTAAAGGTAATCACCCCGACCCGGGAAAAGAACGGGCAGAGATCGTACAAAAATTCTTAATGGGTGATTTAAAGGATAAAGACAAAGTCCATTTGATGTCGGAGCAAATAGAACAATTGGCATCTGATACATTAGGGAGCTTCTATAGAGTGGATGTCAGACCAAAAGATAAAATTGTTGTCGAAGCAGTTGGTAAAATGACCATTTTCTTTCCTACCAATTCTATTGATATCTTACAAGCAGACGAAGTAACCGAATTTTTAGATCGTTTTTCAACTTTTTTAAAATCAAATACCGAAAAAATAGTAATTGAAGGAAATACAGACAATGCAGGTACAAAGGATCACAACAAATCATTAGGTTTGCAAAGAGCCAACGCTATCAAACAAATGCTTGTAGATAGAGGAGTGGACAAAAACAGACTGACTGTTGTTTCCAATGGGGATTCAAAGCCAGTCGGATCAAACGATACGGACCAGGGCAAATCTCAAAACCGAAGGGTGGAATTAATTACCAGAAATTAATATATAAGCAAATTTTATATTAGATTTTGGCAATGTGCATCAATGTAAATATTATTTAATATTCATTTTATAAATATAAAATCATGTTTGAACAAAACCCTTTAATGGGACCAGGAACAAGTAATTTTACAAGCCATTTACTTGAAATAATATTAATGTTGGCAGTTGCAGCGCTTTTGGGCTATTTACTGGGGCGATTAATTGCTAATAGTAAATGGAGGGCTGCGGTTGATGGGATCCAGGGTAAACTTGATTTGGCCAATAATCAGGTACATCAATTAGAAGTTGACGTCAGACAGCATTTGCATCGTGTCCAGTTTGTGGAAGGAGACTTGAAAGACAGTAATAATAAGCAAGTATTTCTACAGGAGGATGTAAAATATTGGAAAAATAAAGCAAATCAACTTGAAATATCCTATCAGGATTTGAGTACTCAAATTAATTCCTTACAAGCTTCCATAAATCCTAATCCGGGTGTTATAGAAACAAGTGTAAGTGAAAAAATAATTTCAGACGATAATCCGGAAAATAATAATACGGCCACACTAGATGATGCACAAGATGCTATTACTGATGTTGATGATATGGATCAAACCAACGCTGAATCAGAGAGAGATCTGGCGCGAGATTTAGGACAACACGATTTGACAAGAATAGAAGGTATTGGACCAAAAATAAATGACCTACTCCAGAGTAAGGGAATAAATACTTTTGATCAACTTGCTTCTACTGACCTTTCTCAGCTTATAGATATTATTTCGCCATTAGAAGGGTCGGAAATGCATGATCCCAGCTCCTGGATAAAACAGGCTAAATTAGCGGCTGAGAATAATTTTGAAGGTCTTGACGAATATCAGGCATTTCTGGTGGGAGGTAGAGATCCTGCCATAAATGATGCACTAGATGCATCAAGCGGTTTTTTTGGAAATAGAGTAGTATATAATGATTTGCAATTAATAGAAGGTATCGGACCGAAGATTGAAGAGCTTTTCAATTCAAATGGTATATATACCTGGGCGAAATTAGCCGGAACTTCCGTGACTCGTTGCCGGGAAATACTTGAATATGGGGGTGATAATTATGCAATGCACGATCCCGCAACATGGCCGGAACAAGCGGCTTTAGCAGCTTCACTGGACTGGGCCGGCCTCAAAAAATTGCAGGAGGATCTACAGGGTGGACTTAATAGCAAATGGTAATTTTGAGCTGGTAGAAATAAATATTTTTAAAATTAGACATTGACCTAATTGATCTTTTCTAATTTAATTATTATTTCTTATTCTCAATTGAGATAATATAATCATTAAAACACTACTGAATAAAATAAATGCTGTTATGAAAAGCATTTCGTTTATGAATGGGATTAGGATATATGCGAAAGAGCAAATGCCCTGAACTGATAGTAACACTTCATTTATCACTACTCCAACTAAAAAGCTTAAAATTCCAATTTTTCCAATTTTGGTAACTTGCAATAAATCTTTTGTCAAAGTGAATCCCATTATAAACAACGTATAAATCCCCAACAATACAAGATGCAAATATGCAATTACAATAGGCCGGAAGCCAAATGCCAAATTATTAATGGCAGGAATCGTTGAACCCGTTTGAAGTAATATCTTTACAGCAAAAGCCATGGTTGATGTAGCTAATAACAACTTAGCCAGAGGTTTCAGGTTTAGTTTAGATAATATCCCTTTGCCAATTAGTTCTAAAAATATTTTTATACATCCATATAATTGAACGATGGTGGCGATTACTATGATCATGTAAATCCAAACCGGTATATCAAGCCATAAGACCGACAACCCATATGCCGGAATGCAACTCAAAGCAAATGCCCAAAAAATTGTTTTTTCAGAAGGCAAAAATATATTTCTCGAATGGAGATAGTTGATGAATAGACCAATGCAAGAAAATAAAAACCAACCATTATATTGAAAATGTAAGTACCAGTAAACTGATGCCAAATACATGTGCTGATCTACGTTTTTAGTAGACATCATATAGCTCAGATAGAAAACACCTGCGGCAGAAAATATATTAAACAATAATGCAGCAATGAACCATTTTTTACCCGTTTCATTCGAATCCTGTTTTATTGCTTTATAATAAAGCCACCCGAAAATAAAAGAAATACTAATAGATACCGAGGAGAAAAAAATAGAAAAATGCCCATAACCCTGGGTAAAAAATGTGATAAGCATTCCATAAGCACAGACCAATGAGAATATTAAAATTGATTTAAACTGATGCGCAAGTTTGTTTGAAATTTTATTTTCCAGATTGTTTACCATTAATACCATTAATATTAAAGATATCCAGCCAAAAAGTGCAAAATGTGAATGTGCAAGAAGCAAATTCTTTTGTTCAAAAAAAGGAAACTCAAAAGCGATCTTATACCGCATTATTAAACCAAAACTTGCTACTATCAACAAATTTATTATACATATTTTAACCCACATCTTTACACGTAATGTCTGCA
>JAYSYX010000253.1:0-1516 GCA_043727235.1 Bacteroidota bacterium | reverse complement strand
AATTGCTCATGATTAGTTCATTCATAGTTGATCCGGTCGGGCCAATCTTTGAGTAGTCCTTTACACATGTCTAAAATTTATGTTGTCACAAGTCATTTTTTTCAAAGGCACAATTATTGTAATATTTGTGATCAAGCCGAAAAAAAATTTCTACCTTCAGAAAATAAATTTATTGATCGGAGTTCTCTATCTTTTACAACCGAATGTTTAATATTAACTAAAGACCCATGACTAATTCAGACCATCCGACCTGATCGGCAAAATTTACCGTCGATCCAGCGCGCTGATTACCTCAATTAACTCCTGCTTCGTCGCTATAATTCTGTTCCAAGAAAAATCGATTAAGCAATCTAACATCAGGTTATTTATTTGATGCCTTTATCGAAGGATTTAAGCAAATACATTTTCATTTGTACAATAATAGAATTGAAATATTTCAACTCAATGAATTATTGCGTTTGAGTAAGTCAACTCCTTCATGTTACAATGATTCAAAATCTCCTATCATTTTCTCTTTTTCCGCCAATTAACCCTCCCTTAGTATATGAAATATTTTAATCCTTTATTAAAACTACTTGGAATTATCTGCCTTTTATCTCTACAGTTTAGTGCCAATTCCCAGGCAATAACTTCTCTTACTTCCTCGCAGTACTTTACAGGTCCGGTAAATAATGCGTATCAATCCTATCTAAAAATTAACGTAAAAACCAACCAACCGGGCACTGTATACTTTGTTACCTACAATACAATACCATCTCCGCTGCCTTCTGATCAAGCCATAATTGATTATGCAAAAGGCACTACTGAACCACCGCTTGAAATGGTGTATGAGGGTTCAATAGCGGTACCGTTAAGCGAAGAAGTGAGAACTCTTGATATTGGCAATCAAGCAGCCAATACCGATTATTTTACTTATGCAGTAGTGCAAAACGGCAATGGTGTCAGTGAAGTCAAGTCGAATGAAGTACATTTAATGGCAGCAAAAAAAGAATCCTATTATTTTTATACTGAATACCTCCCTCCCAATTTCAGTTCAACAAAAAAATATGCACTGCTACTTTTTCTTCATGGTAATAATGAATTCGGTACAACAATCGAGTCTCTGGATAGGGTACTAGTGAACGGTCCTCCGCTGGAAGTGGCCAAAGGAAATGATTTTCCTGAATTCATTATAATCAGCCCTCAAAGCAAAACAAACGCCACTAGTGGCACTAAACAAGGATGGATTATCGGCGAATTGGATATTTTTCTTGAATCTTTAAAAACCAGATATCCGGAGATAGATGTGAACAGAATCTATCTTACGGGATTAAGCATGGGTGGAATTGGTACCTGGAAGTATGCTATCGACTATCCTCAAAAACTAGCGGCCATTGTACCGATTTCGGGCAAAGGAAGCACGGCGAATGCCTGTGCTGCTCTTGTGGATATGCCTACTTGGGCAGTGCATGATAGCCCGGATAATGAGGTGTCAACCTCCGGAACGACAAACTATTATAGCGTCATTGGGTCTTGC
>JAYSYX010000252.1:0-9744 GCA_043727235.1 Bacteroidota bacterium | reverse complement strand
GATTTTCGACTGCAACAATTTCTCCAGGCTCATACATATAATTAGCTATTAACAAAAAATAACACTTTAAGTTTGTTTTAATTTGAATTATTTGAAAGCGATCAAATATGTATTGATAATGTAATATTTAAGTAAGGTTTAGTATTTTTCGCCTTTAAACTTATAAATAAAGATCAGAAAGTGGAGAAAAAGATTGAAAGGCTGAAAAAAAAGAAGGCGGAAGCCTTGTTGGGTGGTGGTTCTGTGCGAATCGAACAACAACACAAAAAGGGAAAACTCACTGCCCGAGAACGATTGCAGTTATTGCTCGACGAGGGTTCATTTGAAGAAATTGGCCAATTAGTGATGCATCGCAGTCATGATTTTGGAATGGAAAAACAAAGGTTTTACGGTGATGGTGTTGTAACAGGTTATGGAAAGATCAACGGTAGATTAACCTATGTTTATGCACAGGATTTTACAGTTTTTGGAGGTAGTTTAAGCGAAACTCATGCTGAAAAGATATGCCGTATAATGGACCTCGCGATGCAAAATGGAGCACCGGTTATAGGTTTGAACGACAGTGGCGGCGCCAGGATTCAGGAAGGTGTTAATTCACTGGGTGGATATGCCGATTTGTTTTACAGAAACACAATTGCCAGCGGTGTTATTCCGCAAATATCAGCAATAATGGGCCCATGCGCAGGCGGCGCAGTGTATTCACCGGCTATTACCGATTTTATTTTAATGGTGGAAAAAACATCATATATGTTTGTAACGGGCCCCAATGTGGTGAAAACGGTAACACATGAAGAGGTAACCAGCGAGGAATTAGGAGGTGCTATAACACATTCCACCAAAAGCGGAGTGGCACATTTTGCAACCTCGAACGGATTAGATTGCATTCAAAAAATTCGTACCTTATTGAGTTATTTACCACAGAATTGTGAAGAGGAAACACCCTTACAGCAATATGTATCCGGTGATGAGATCAGAACAAAATTAAATACCATTTTACCCGACAATCCCAATCAACCCTATGATATAAGAGAGGTGATCTCGGAAACCATGGATGAGGGGTCTTTTTTTGAAGTTCATCAGAATTATGCTGAAAATATTGTAGTAGGTTTTGCAAGAATCGGAGGCAAGAGTGTTGGAATAGTTGCAAATCAACCTGCGATTCTGGCGGGTGTACTTGATATTGAATCGAGTAAAAAGGCTGCGCGATTTGTGCGTTTTTGCGATTGTTTTAATATTCCACTTATAGTTTTTGAGGATGTTCCCGGATTTCTGCCGGGCACAGATCAGGAATGGAGAGGCATTATTACCAACGGGGCAAAACTATTATATGCTTTCAGTGAAGCAACAGTTCCCCGCATTACAATTATTACCAGAAAAGCATATGGAGGAGCCTACGATGTGATGAACAGCAAACATATTGGTGCAGATATGAATTTCGCGTGGCCAAGTGCGGAAATTGCAGTTATGGGGGCCAAAGGGGCAGCAGAGATCATTTTCAAAAAAGAGATAGAAGAATCAGAAAATAAAGAAGCGGCATTGCAGGAAAAAATTGACGAATACACCAATAAATTTGCTGACCCATACAGGGCCGCTTACAGAGGATTTGTAGATGAAGTTATAATACCTGCTGAAACCAGATTAAAAATTATGAAAGCTTTGGATATGCTTAAGAATAAAGTTGCTAAATTGCCTAAGAAAAAACACGGTAACATTCCATTATGATCTTTTTCAATAAATAAGACTTTAAATAACAAACAACCAGATTATCAAATTTCCAAATATAATTCATGGCTTCCAAAAAAAAGATTATCGGGAAAACAGAAATAGAATTTCTTTCCAAATACATCAACAACCCATCACCTACGGGCCATGAAGTTGCGGGTCAAAAAATTTGGCTCGATTATATTAAACAATATACCGATACGTATTTTGTCGATAATTATGGTTCAGTTGCCGCTATTATTAACCCCGACGCAGAATTTAAAGTTGTAATTGAAGCGCATGCCGATGAAATAGGATGGTCGGTACATTATATAACGGAAGATGGGTTTATTTATGTGGAAAGAATTGGTGGAAGTGATTATGTTATTGCACCGAGCAAACGCGTTAATATTTATACTGACAAAGGAATTGTAAAAGCGATATTTGGTTGGCCTGCCATTCATACCAGAAGAGGAAAAGAGGAAGCTCCGGAATTAAAAAATATATTTTTGGATTGTGGTTGCACTTCAAAAAAAGAAGTGGAAAGTTTGGGAATTAAAATTGGGGATTCCATAACCTTTGATGATGATTTTTTTGAATTAAATGATAAATATTACGTTGGTCGGGCACTGGATAATCGCATCGGAGGGTTTATGATAGCTCAGGTTGCAAGACTGTTGAAACAAAATAAGATCAAATTGCCCTATGCGCTATATATTGTAAATTCTGTACAAGAAGAAGTTGGATTGCGCGGTGCAGAAATGATGGCGCATACTATCAAACCGAATGTTGCAATAATTACGGACGTTACACATGATTCCAATACACCAATGATATCAAAAAATCTGGAAGGTGATCTTAAATTAGGTTCTGGACCGGCTCTGACAAAAGGTCCCGCAGTACATAACAAATTATTAAAGTTGGTGTCGGATGTAGCTGCTGAAAATAAAATTTCTTTTCAACGCGATGTTGCTTCACGTTCAACCGGAACTGATACCGATGCATTTGCATATTCAAATGGCGGAGTCCCAACCTGTTTGATAGCCTTGCCTTTGCGTTATATGCATACTACAGTGGAATGTGTACATAAAAACGATGTGGAACAAGTAATTCAACTTATTTATCACACGCTCATAAAATTGAAACCCGGTTTTAATTTTAAATATATGTAAGTAGTTTTAAAAAAATACCAGCGAATATAATTCCCCAAGGCGTTTGTCATTACACAGCAAAACAGTTTGTATTACCTTTAATGTTAAATTTCAGCAATGACAATTTCAACGATAGCTTTGGTATTTATCCTCTTTGTTTCCCTTCCGGTATTAGCTGCTATAATAATTGTTGTTGTTGCTTATCGCCGCAAAAAAAAGGCAGAGAAAATAAATAGGTCCTCAGATCAGAAAAAAGATGAAAAAACTAATTTAGGAAATTGATCATTAAACCCAATTATTTTCCACATAAGAATACTCATTAATTATTTAAAGAACTATTTATCACACTGCAGGTTTTGTTAAAAAATAAAAGATCATTTCTGCACAATTTCCTTAACCTGTTGTTCTAATTTAGCCCCGCGTAAATTTTCTGCAACAATTATACCTTCTCTGTTAACAAGAAACGACATCGGAATACCCGTAATGCGATAATCCATTGCAGCTTTATTATTGTTTGCATCTAAAACAGCAACATGATTTTTCCAGCTTAAACCATCTTTTTGTACGGCATCGATCCACTTCTTTTTATCAGTATCCAGTGATACGCTGTATATTGTAAAACCAACATCTTTGTATTGATTATAAACCTTCACTAAATTGGGATTTTCAGCACGGCAGGGTGCACACCAACTAGCCCAAAAATCTATTAAAACAACCTTTCCCTTTAAATCGGATAATTTTAATTGTTGTCCTTCTGCATCAGGTTGCACAATATCAATAATGGGTTTGCCAATAAAACTTTGCGCTTCCATAGACTCCTGAATTTTTACCCGTTCCGTAAGTTCTTTCACATAAATGGAATTTGAGTCTACTGAATGCTGGACTTTATCAGTATAAGTTTTCACATAATCAAAATCTACAGCAAATAGGGTTTCTAACGCCAGCACCGCATTGGAAACATCTTTGGCAGAATCGACATAATTTCTAAATATATTATAATAATCTGTTTGTATACCCTCAATAACTAGGTCGGCAAGGGAATCTCTCCCAGCTGATTTAAGTGCGACAATAGAGTCATTATATTTCATGGCATTGGCATCAAACTCACGCAAAGCACCTAAGAATGCAAATAATGAACTGGTTGCAGATGATCCTTTTACTTCTGGATTTTCCTTTTCTGTTAGAGAAGCATTAAAATCTATTTTTTCATTATGTAACGAAATAATATAATAATTCTGTCGATCACCATCAATAGTTATTCTGCAAATCATGCGTTCAGGCAAATTATCCTTTATTTTAAAATTGCCTTTATCATCAGCTCGTATCGTGTCTATCAATGTAAATTTTGGATTTCCCGCACTCGGAAAACTCATTGTTTCCAAAACAATTTTTTTATTCTCCGCCCCCGCGATCTTTCCATTTATTTCAAAAGCTAAACCTTTCTCTCTACTGCAACCCGCAATAATAAATAAAACCGCAATCAGAATTACATTCGTTATTTTAAACATCGTATTTATTTTATATTTTAATTTATCAATTGTTATCTAACTTTAGAAAAAAGACCTAGGAAATAGGACCTATGAAATAGGACTTAGAATTCGAATGCCAAGATATTTACGTTAACCCGGCTGTTTAATTGTCAATTATCAATTGTCAATTTCTCCTCCAGCATTTTCGATGTCATTTTCGGATCTGCTTTTCCCTTGCTTAATTTCATCACTTCTCCCATAAACAATCCCAATATTCCTAACTTGCCTCCTTTGTATTCTGCTACTTTTTCCGGATATTTTGCTAATGCCGCATCTACCATAATTTCAAGAGCTGCATCATCATTGTCCTGCAACAGATTTAATTGTTTTGCAGTTTCCTCTGCTGTATTTTCTGCATTTTTAATTAAAGCCGGAAACAATTGTTGTGATGCTATGGAAAAATTCAACTTATTGTCGTCGATCAACTTTATCATATCGGCAATATGTTGTGCGCTCACAGGCATAACATCAATCTCTAACGCATTTTCATTCAACCAATTTTTTACGGGACCAAGCATCCAGTTGGCAGCAGCTTTATAATTTGTTGTAATTTTAATTATTGTTTCAAAAAATTCCGCGATCGATTTTTCGCCTGTCAATATTTCGGCATCATATGCACTCAATTTTAGCAGCTCCACATATTTATGTGTAAGCTCTTTAGGTAAGGCGGGCATTGATTTTTTTACTGATTCAATTTGCTCTTCCGAAACAATAAAAGGTTGCAGATCGGGTTCCGGAAAATATCGGTAATCATGCGCTGCTTCTTTACTTCGCATACCAATTGTAGCATTCTTTCCTGCATCAAAACTTCTGGTCTCCTGAGTTAAAATTCCGCCGGCTTCAATTAAATCAATTTGTCTTTTTACTTCAAAATCAATTGCACGTTTTACGTTACGAATGGAATTCATATTTTTTACTTCCACTTTAACACCAAATTGATCTGCACCCTTTAACATTACACTAACGTTAGCATCGCAGCGCAAACTTCCTTCCTCCATATTTCCATCACAAATTTCGAGATGCCGAACTAATTTTCTTATCTCCGTTAAATATGCATAAGCTTCATCTCCACTTCTAAGATCGGGCTCGCTCACAATTTCCACCAAAGGTGTCCCGGCTCTGTTCAGGTCTACCAGAGTATAAAATGGATCAAGATCATGGATACTTTTTCCCGCATCCTCCTCCAGGTGAATTCGCGTGATACCGATACGTTTTTCCTTACCGTAATCCCCGATAAGTACATATCCGTCAGTGCAAAGTGGAGTTTTATCCTGTGTTATCTGATATCCTTTTGGAAGGTCTGAATAAAAATAATTTTTGCGTGCAAATTCGTTATACCTGGTAATAGAGCAATGTGTAGCAAGGCCTAAGCGAATACCCAATTCAAGACATTTTTGGTTAAAAACCGGCAAAGTACCAGGATGACCGAGTGTAACCGGACTCACAAAGGTATTTGGAGAACCGCCATATTCGGCAATATCAGCGCTATAGGCTTTGGTTTTGGTAAGTAATTGGGTATGCACCTCCAATCCGATGATCACCTCATACTTGTCGTATACTTCCATTCTATTGCAAAGATAAGCACTTGCACTTTCATGCCCTTTTTATTACAGGCTTTATACCTTAAAATTTAATTAAATACCGGTTTGAAAGTTAAAATTTGATTTTTTCTCGTCTAAATACAGAATATTCCAAAATCTTTTTATCTTCGGACTTACATTTAAGAAATGTAATTTTTCTTTTCATATGTATAGTACCCGGTGGACAGATGAGGAGCTGGACACCGGTTTTTTATTTTTCAGGCAAACCAAAAGCGATATACGAAATTCTTCTCGCCACCCTTTTATTGAAATAACCTGGGCTAAACCAACAAAAGTGGGTAATATGGTGTGTAATTTGTAATTTTCTATTTATATTTTTGCATTAACGTGTTCAGGTGGCTTACATATGGTATTTTATTAACTCTGGTGTGCTTAACTACTGCTGCTTTTGCGCAGCCAACTGTGCTTGGAACTCAAGCCCAGAATGGGAGTTATGCAACATATACATTGAACGATCTTGGTATTTTTCGGCAGGTTAGATTTCAAGCGATTTCGGGTGGTGCAGCTGGGTCAAGAAATTGGGAATTCACTCAGGGAACTGCTGCAATCCCCGATTATACTATTAATTGGAGGCCATATTCCGGTGCCTGTAATGGTAATCCAAATTTAAATATTCCGGGATTTAACGTTACAATTCCTCCCGATCTGTCCTATCCCTCCGGATATGCTTCAGCTCCCGGTAATAGTGGAACAGGTGGTTGCAGCGGGTATTTACCAGCAATAACAAATGGCAGATATTACACCTTTAATTGTACAGAGTACAGTATTCCAGGCCCGCCATCTAATGAATATATGGGTGTTTTGGAAACTTCCTATAATCCTGTCGCCATCACATCGGTAGTGCAAAGTCCAGGAGCAGGAGCAGTGTATCCTGAAAATTCTGTGTATGTTACTGTTACCTTAAGTACTACTCTCAGCGCTGGCGAATATGTTTATTTGCGATATTCTACTTCAGTCAATTTTGCAACTTCCACCTTTATGTCGGTTCCCATAACCGGAACCACCGGAACGATTGAAATACCTTGTCAGGCCGCCGGAACAACCATTTATTATTATGCATATACCAGCAATAAAACCTTTGCAGCTATCAATGCGGAAGTTGGAACTTACGGTCAGGTTGTTCATGATATGAATACGCTGAGTATTAATAATAACGGTGGACCAAATTATATTTATACCGTTCTTCCCTCCGTTGGATTTTGCGGAAATTATTACGTGCCTTCGGTATGTTATCCAACCATTGCTTCCTTTGTTACAGCCATAAATGCAGGAACTGTAAGTTGTGCGGTAATTTGTAATGTTGCTGCTGGGCATACGGAAACAGCACCTGTGGGAGGAATTAATTTAACACAAACAGGAACAGCTGTTAATAGTATTACATTTATTAAAAATGGAGTGGGAGCAAATCCTTTAATAAATGCACAGGTTGGCGTTACTTCTCTCGCCGCCGGAATGACGACACCCGACGGCGTATTTTCATTAAATGGTAGTGATTATGTTACTATTGATGGAATTGATATCACTGATAATAATGCTACTGCTCCCGGAACCATGGAATTTGGATACGCTTTATATAAAGTTTCAGGTACTAACGGTTGCAGAAATAATACAATAAGAAATTGTGTGATCACATTAAAAAATTCTAACTTTTTTACATCTACTCCGGTTAATTTTGAATTTGGTTCTGTTGGCGTAATGGTTAGAAATGCTACAAGAACTGCTGCAAATGTTTTATTGACAGTTTCTTCAGTGGCGGGAAGAAATGATAATAATACTTTTTATGGAAATACAATTTCCGGAGCTTATAATGGTTTTGTATTAGCAGGATGCAACGATGCTGTATCTCCATATACATTTTACGACCAAAATAATAGTGTTGGAATAGTTGGAAATGGGAATATAATAAAAAATTACGGAAATTTAAGTGGGACTGCACGCTCGTCCGGTGTTTTTTCGATTTATAATAATAATCTTACTATATCAAACAATACGATAAATAACTCACTGGATGGAACAGCAAGCGGATTTACCTTATATGGTATTTTTGTGTCAAGCCCTATAACTGTTGCAAATTATTTGCAGTCAATAAGTGTTTCCAATAATACAATTTCTTTATTGGAAGCTGCGGTCACCTCTCAGGTTGCAGGTATCAAATTAGGGAATTCAAATATCGGAGCAACCAATATAAGTATTACCGGAAATACCATTCAAAACTGTACATTTACTACAGGAGCTTCGGGATTATTCCTTGGTATAGAACAGGAGTTCGATGCAACATCAAATCAAATAATAAATAATACGCTAAGCAATAATATTTTTAATACTACAACTACGAGTCCAATTTATTTGATACATGATGATAATAATTCCACTACCTCTGTGGTATCGGGTAATGTAATGACCAATAATACTAAAACCACAAATGTTGCCGGAGCATTATATGGATATCAAAATGGAACCGGAGGAAGTGCAGTGGGGAGCACAATTTCCATTAACAATAATATAGTTGATAATTTGACTGTTTTGGGGGCGAGTTCAGGTTATGTTGGTGGAATTTATTGTAACTTTTCAAATTTTAATGCAATAAAAACGATTTCCGATAATAGTGTTTCAAACGTTGTTGCCGGTTCAGGAACCGCTACAATTTGGACATCAGGAATTATGGTTAATAATATGCCGGGAGGTTCCACTGTAACAAATAATACTGTTTCAGGCCTTTCATCTACAGCAAATGCAATAGGTATAAATTGTGCATCTGCAACATCAATCAGCACTTCATTAAATCAGTCATTTTCTATTTCCGGGAATGCTGTAGATAATATTTCTTCTACGGGCACTTCTGCAAATCTTGCAGGAATTGCAATTTATTCCATTACGAATGTTGATTGTAATTTTAATACAGTTGATAATATTACATCAACAGGAACAAGTCCTCCACAATTGCGAGGATTGAATATAGGTGGAGGTGCAGCTGCAAACACGGTAAATATTAATAATTGCACGATCTCAAATATAAAACATAATAATGTTGCGGGTTCAGCTACCCCTGTTGGAATTTATTTATTTCCAAACTCGGCAACAGTAAATGTATACAATAACAATATTTATGAAATTTCAGGTAATTCTACCTTTGAACTTGTAATTGGAATTTACGGTACCTCTGGAACTTCCACACATAATATTTATAATAATTTTATTCAGCGATTATATGCAAATAGTAGCACAAATAATACTGCGGTAAACGGAATTTATGTCGCTGCCGGAGGAAATACTTATAATGTATTTTATAATACCATCGCTTTGGGAGAAAATGCATTAATTACCGGTGGATCTGGTTTTGGTGTCTGCGGATTTTATCATGGGGCAGGATTGTTAAATCTGAGAAATAATATTATTTACGTAAATGCAAATCCTGCAGGTTTGGGAGTTGCTTCATGTTTAAGAAAGCCTACGCCGGGAGTTGCAGGAACACCTCCTGCCACCACAAGTATTTCTGCTACATCAAACAATAACTTTTATTATCTAAATACCGGTGCTAATAATTATATTTATGTGGAAGGATTAACAACCTCTACCATTAAAAATGGATATGCATATAGTGGTGCAACTACAAGCGTGCCTAATAATTTAAATAACGATCCTTGTTTTAATATTATAACTGACGGAGATATAACATCCTACAAATATTTTATGTCGCTGGGCGGTGGGGGAAGCAGAGAATTAAACAGCTTTTATGATATTCCCAATTTTGCCGGCGGTGCA
>JAYSYX010000251.1:0-3701 GCA_043727235.1 Bacteroidota bacterium | reverse complement strand
GGGGCTGACCGGTATTGACAGCATAGATCTTTGTAAGTGTAAGCATGTAGTGCGTTGGATAATTAGCACTTTAATCTGAATATTCAAAACTTCAAATGGCAATACTCAGTATGCCATGGCTGCCTAATTATTAATTAGGTCGTCATTAGGGCCGACCGAATGGGCTTGCCTTGTGCCTGTTCCTCCGCCGACTCAAACAAAAACAGGGATGCTGTAATGGAATGATATGACCATTGCTTAAGACCATTTATCTAAGGAATCAGTTGGTTTGTTTTGCCCCTGCTTTTTCCCGACAATCAATGCAGAAATAAACATGTAGAAAGCTTATGACGAGTATGTTTGGACCAGGGTTCGATTCCCTGCAGCTCCACATTTCTTCTTTCAAAATGTATCAAAAAGCTATAAATCAAATGTTTATAGCTTTTTTGTTTTTTACACTCCATCAATTTATTCAACATTTCCCAAAGAAAAGGAGCGTTAATCGAGCGTCAATATTTCTTTGAAATTTGGCTCTCGATTCTTCTGTATGCATTGATTTTATTGACATTTGCCTTATTTTATTCTAATATATTGTTCTATATTTAAGTTGGATTAGCTGAAATATCTGACGCTCGATTATGAATAATCTTTTCAAATTATTGGTATTTCTAAAGCAGCCCCGACTTGCAAATGCAGGTCTACACCCGATTTACATCAGAATTACGGTAGATAGTAAACGAGCGGAGTTCTCCACAAAAAGGGAGTCAGAACCGGGTAAATGGAACCGAAAGGCAGGGAGAATGACTGGAAATTCGGAAAAAGTTAATCAATTAAATGCTTATTTGGATCGGCTCATTGGTAAAATTTATGCGTACCAGAATGCATTGCTACAAAATAACGTCCACATCACGGCAGCGGAAATCAAAAACAAATTCACCGGAAAAGATGAAAAGGCTAGGATGCTTATTCCTATTTTTCAGCAACATAACAAGGATGTAAGTAAGCTAGTGGGGAAAGATTATTCTCTTTCTACTCATACCCGCTACGAAACTTCCATGAATCATGTTCTTCAATTCATGAATTGGAAATATGGTATTCAGGATATAGCCATCAACAAGCTAACACATTCTTTTGTGACTGATTTTAATTTCTATTTAAGAACAGAAAAAAACTGCAATAACAACAGCGCTGTTAAGTATATCAAGAATTTCCGGAAGATAATTAACATGTGCATTGCCAACGGCTGGCTTGACAAAGATCCATTTATCAATTTCAAAGTCAAGGTTAAAGAAGTTGAGAGAACCTTTTTATCGGAAGAAGAATTACAAGCCTTACACACTAAGAACTTTAAGATTGAAAGACTTAACCAGGTTAAAGACATCTTTCTATTCAGCTGCTATACAGGCCTTGCCTACATTGATGCAAAGAATCTTACCAGGAACAATATTGTTTTAGGTATCGATGGTAACCAATGGATCCATACACACCGGAAGAAAACCGACACACCATCTCACATTCCTTTATTGCCGCCCGCTCTAGAAATAATTGAAAAATATAAAGATCATCCTAAGTCTTTAAATGATTTATCATTATTACCGGTACTGAGCAATCAAAAAATGAATGGATATTTAAAGGAAATTGCGAGCTGTTGCGAAATTGAGAAAGATCTTACATTCCACATAGCCAGGCACACCTTTGCCACAACCGTTACACTCTCAAACAATGTTCCTATTGAATCCGTGAGTAAAATGCTTGGCCATAAAAATCTTCGAACTACCCAGCATTATGCAAAAATCCTTGATAAAAAAGTAAGTTTCGATATGGAGATACTGAAATCTAAGTTTGTAGCGAAAAGTCAAGTCAAAATCTATAAATAGAGATTCATTTAATGGTAACGCAATTCTCCAGACCGTTATTTAATTTGACAGTAATGCAGCACCCTGTTGACCGGCTGATTGAATTATTTGACCCATTGTTAACTTCGGCCTTCGTTTAATATAATCAAATAAGACCCACCGGAATCGCCTGATGAGGTCGGGAGAAACCTCAAATATTTTTTGATGTGCAAGGAAGTGGACCACATTTTGATGAGTATGAAAATTCCTATTTTCATACAACTCCCATAAATTGGAAGTGTAATACCTGTGCAAACTCACGTATCGATTTCGCGAATGCCTAATAGCAAGCAAACGACCAATTTCATCGAAGAGCGGGTATTTTAGCATCCGAATAAACTCCGAGTATTTTTTCTTATTTAATTGATTGTATAAAGAAACATACAATCCCGGTTCAATTCCGATTCCGTGGTAATTGAAATCCCATGGAACCGCACTATTCCTCAAGGCAGAAACTAGCAGGTGGCGTCGGTAATCCTTTTCATTTATTAATAATATGTTTGCTAAATCATTAATTAAATTTTCAGGTGTTTTTGAAAAGATATGTTCCAAATAACTCCAAAGTTCGTTGACATTTTGGTTGGCGATCGCATTAATAAAACTCATTTCGTTTTTCAATAGAGAATCTTTAGCAGGACCGGTAATTTTTTTTAAAATAGTAAATGGATTATCTCTTATGTTTTCCATATCCCGTGTCGTAAACGGGAAAGGATCTAAACCGCCGCCAAAGTGAACAGCCACCTTTCCATCGTTATATTTGATTAAAAACTTTGTTGGATCTAGTAAAAACTTTTTTGCTGTTATTAGTTGTAAATAGTTAATCGCGAATTGCAAATTTTTAAGAATTGATTCAGAATTTATGGCCGAGTATGACTCAACATGTACTTCCGCTATAAAATAATTTTCACCAGTAAAATATCTATCACCATAGCTTCTTTCCTCGGGCGATAATTGATCTAACTGTTGTGCAAAATCACCGTGTGAATGAGACATAAATCGAATGCCAGCATAACTAAATTCCTCTGTATCTCTAATGAACGAGCCTATAACTTTGAGAAAAATTTTGCCTCCTTTTTTGTCTTCATCATAATAGTTAACTAGACTTGCAAATTGCTTTTCAAAATCTAGCTCCAATAAATATCGTTTTTTGTCGTCAGTTGCATAAACGTTTTTAGGAAATGGAAAATCATTAACTGACTTGTATAGAATTCGGTAAAAAAGGTTTATAATATCATTCTTTGTACGACCTCTCATTATTAGTTCCGATACTAAAATTTGGGTTAACTTCTTAATCGCTTTTTGATGTTTTGCGAGCGAGTGTTTACAGGTCAACATTTTTATGACTTGTCTGACAGCCTCCGAAAACATTTTATTTTTCAATTCGTCTCGAAATGTTGAAAGTACCAAGCTAAACTGTGGATGATCTCGAAGCCACAATGAACGTTTCTTTTCCAGCTTAATAGTGATGTCTCCAACGTTCGTCAAATAATCAGTCATCAACGGCCTAATTTGTGAATAGCTTGCGAACAGTTTCAAAAAGCTTACGTCTTTGAAGAGAGAATGATTCAGGTGCTTGGCGATATAGCTAGTCCGGTGGATGTTCGTGTTATGGTTGATTTGTAAAAGAATTTTTTCCACCAACGACAAAACAGTTTCGGGTTCGGTTTCGTAAAAGCGACCCGAATATTCAGCAAAGAAATTAAAATAGTCTGCGAAAAAATTTGCCTTTACTTCAATCAGCTTGTCCGGATTTGTGAGGATGGCTACTTTCGACATATGTTACTATGAATGAATTTTAAACAGGAAGTAAATAAATACATACTATAT
>JAYSYX010000250.1:0-1529 GCA_043727235.1 Bacteroidota bacterium | reverse complement strand
GTTGTTGATGTGCAAATGAAAGAAGGAAATAATCAGGAATATCAGGCAGAAGGTGGGATTGGTTTAATTGCATCCAGATTAACTGTGCAAGGTCCGATAGTAAAAGACAAATCTTCCTTTATTGTTTCCGGTCGCCGGACATATATTGATGCATTATTAGCTCCCTTTTTAAAGGGAGGTGAATTTGAAGGAAATGGATATTATTTCTATGATCTGAATACAAAAGTGAATTACAAATTTGATGATAATAACAGAATATTTGCAAGTGGGTATTTTGGGCAGGATGTATTTAATTATAAAGCTCCGGACAATACTTTAAATGTAACTGTCCCCTGGGGAAATGCAACAGGAACTTTGCGTTGGAATCATTTATTCAACGATAAATTATTTATGAATGTGAGTGCGATCTACAATAGTTTTGATTTTTCGGTGGAAAGTGCATTTCAGGACTTTAATTTTAATTTATATTCGGGAATTCAGGACTGGAACGGTAAAATTGATCTGGATTATTATCCGGGTTCAAATCACAATATAAAATTTGGAGGGAATTATATTTACCACACCTTTATTCCATACTCAGCTTCAGGTAATTTTGATGACGTAGATTTTTCCACAGATACATTAAGTCGCAAGTACGCACACGAAGCAGGCGTTTATATTCAGGATGAATTTGATATAACCGACCTCATAAAAATAAATATCGGTTTAAGAGGAAGTTATTTTCAACAGATAGGTCCTTATAACGATATTGTATACGATGAAAGCAATCAGAATGTTATTGATACCGTTTATTTTGAAAAAGGTAAACCGATAGCGGATTATTTTGGTTTGGAGCCGCGATTGAATGCGCGTGTTATTGTTGATAAAAATTCCTCAATTAAAGCTGGTGTAACATTTAATAATCAATATATACACCTCGTGAGCAGTTCTACCAGTACGCTGCCTACCGATCTTTGGATACCGAGTTCGAAAAAAGTTAAACCACAAATAGGGGTACAATATTCACTCGGATATTTCCGAAATTTTTATAATAATAAATATGAAACAAGTGTTGAGGTGTATTATAAGGATCTGAAAAATCAAATCGAATTTGCCGATGGATATGTTCCGGAATTAGGAATTGATATAGAAGAAAATTTTGTTTTTGGAAGAGGGAGAAGTTATGGGGCTGAATTTTTTATTAAAAAGGCCAAAGGACAATTTAATGGCTGGATAGGATATACCTTATCAAAAACTGAACGACAATTCGACGATCTGCAAACAGCGGAAACCTGGTTCCCTACTAAATATGATCGCATTCACGATCTGGAGATAGTGGCCATTTATAAATTGAACGATCGTTGGGATTTTGCTTCCACCTTTGTGTATGCAACCGGACAAGCAACCACTATTGTGGAAAGTTTTTATGTGATAGGAGGACAGTTGCAAACCGATTATGGACCGAGAAACGGATATAGATTACCTGCTTATCACCGATTGGATCTATCTGCAACGCTGCACAATAAACTCGAAAGGAAATATGAATCAAG
>JAYSYX010000249.1:0-3720 GCA_043727235.1 Bacteroidota bacterium | reverse complement strand
TTAAAAACTTCTTCATAATATAAACCACTAAAAATGGATTCTTCTGAAACAAGAATTATTTGAGCAGCATCAGCCATACTCATATTGTCGAAACTTCCGTAAAGGGTTTCTAAAACAATTTTATCGGTATTTTCTTTTCCTATCACATCAAAAATATCCATTAATGCTCCGCTCCATATTTCACTGGAGGAATAATAATCTGCGGAATTATCTTCGGGATAATGTTTATTGGTGTTTGCATTTCTTCCCGCCCAGAATTCGTTGTGTCCATCCCAGCTGAAAATAAAATTCCAGCGATAATCACTGAACATTCTCGAATAACTCGCGGCAAAATAATCTCCATAACCTTCGTCCAATGCACGGCGCTCCAATCCTTCGTTCGTTTCGGGTGCTGCCTGATCGCTTAAGGCATGACCATATTCATGTAAAATTACATCCGCATCCTCCGCATCATCTACTCCGCCTTCGCCAAGTTGTATTGAGGGAATTGCAGCGCTTACATAAAAAGATTGGTCGGCTCCACTCGCACCATGTGGATCAATTTCAATATAAAAATTTTGCAGATCGGTATATCCTAAACTCAGGATATAATTATTGAGATTTGTGATATGATAAAAGGTATTTACATCCTCAAATCCACTTTCACTTCTTGTAAAATTAAATTCCGGAGTAATGGAAGTTACAACACCTGTTATGGGAGTATTCAGATCCTTAATAATAACCGAATCAGTCCTTAAATAAAAAACTCCGTCCTCAAACTTTGCCTTAAAGCTTACATCTAATAATTCAGCGGTCAAAACTGCTGTATCTGCATCATCAAAATCTTTATATTCTCCAACATAAGTAGTTTCGGCAGACGTTAATGGGTCGGGCCCAAATACTTTGCCGGTAACTGTGGTATCAATAGCTGTAAAATATACCCTGTTGTCATTTTCAAAAATTAATTCCCCATTTTCATTTAGCAACAAAGTAATTCTGCTGCGGTCTATATTATTTATCAATTCAAATTTAAAAAAACGTTCCGGATCATTGTTTTCATCTACAATAATGTGTTGTGTAGAAATAATATCTTCAGATATTTTAAAAGCATTTTTGATTGTTATTGGGAGTTCAATTTTTTGTGTTCTCTCCACCGGTAAATTCCAGGTTTCTGTATTAAAATAATTACCTGTAATAAATTGAATTTCACCAGAATTATTAACTGCCACTTTTATAATGGAATTAGCCACCAATATCTCCTTATAATTTTGTCGGAAAGTGTAATAGGTAGTTTGGGGTGATTTTTTTATTGTGATCAATTGAAGATCCGAATTTGAAGAAAATAATTCAGGATGTAACTGCAAAACATAATTTTCCACTTCATTTTGGTTATTTAAAACCAATTTCACTTCCGGTTTAAAATTGCGTATCGAAATATTTTGTGCCGAAACAGAAAAACTGAAAAGAAATATCAAATAACAGCTATTTCGGAGCAGTAATATGCTCCAATTGTATCTGCCAGATGGTTTTGAGTTTGGATAATATTTTTTCAGCATTTGCGCGTTCAAATTCTATCCTAAAATTACATATTTCTGCGAAATCTGTCGCCATGATATGCGCCCCCGACTTATTCAGTTCGTGCATCACCATTTGCATATCTGTTTCATTGCAAGAAATATTATAGGATTCTTTAATGGGAACTGTAATGATATTTGCCTTATCCAGACAATCTGCCGCAGCCATTTTATATGCATTTATCAATCCCGGAACACCGAGTTTTTTCCCGCCAAAATAGCGCACCACTAAAATAATACGTTCTGTCACTGCCCTGCTTTTCATTTCATTCAATATCGGCCTACCTGCGGTACCGGAAGGTTCTCCGTCATCAGATGCCCTTTCAATTTCACCTTCAAAACCCAATCTGTAAGCAAATGCCACATGCACTGCTTTGTGATGTTCTTTTTTTAATACATCTTTTAAAAGTTTGAAATCCCTTTCTTCCGACATCGGGTAGGCATATCCCAAAAACTTACTTCCCGAGTCAGAATAGGAACCGATGGACTCATTTTGTAAAGTGTTGTAACTCAATATCACAGATCGGAAATTACGGCGAAGATGACAGAACTATTGCAAAATAAAAAATGTATGATCATGGTGTAGATATTTTCGTTACTTTTTCTATCGAATATTTTTGGGTTTCTTAAAATCGGCAGTATCTTTCGCGCAGATTCTAACACGACACAACTTGGCAAAAAATAATTCAATTTCACTGATCGCAGAGATGTCTGAAAAAATTGTTTTTATCCGTCAATCGGCGGATGCACAACAATATTTTGTCGACTGTTTTAAGGAATTATTTCATTTGGAACACAGTGCAATTTACAGGGTAAGTGAAAAAAAGGATCTTTTCATCCGCAGTTTTCATGAAACATCCAAAAAAAGGAATACAAATGGTATTAAATTCCCCTTAAATGTTTCATTAAAAGAAAAAACGCTAAACAATAAGGGTCAGTATTTATTTTTTAATGCTGAAGATATTGCATTGATATCTGAAATAGACGAAAACACAAGTCTGCAGCAAATTTTATTTACTGTCAGAAGATCAGGTGAGGTGGTGTTATTTTTTTATGGAATTGCTTCCGATAAATTGCCGGTTTCTGATGATCAAAATGATGTTTGCAGAATTATTTCGAACTTTTATTTGCAAGTGCAGGATTCTTTGCAGATCAGAAATAATATTTCCTCTAAACAAAATGAATTATCGGGTAGAATAACTGAAAATAACGATTCCTTAATTCAATTGAATGAAAAATTATTGTTGAGTAATCAGGAACTGCAACAATTTGCATATTCTGCATCACATGACTTGCAGGAGCCTTTGAGAAACATTTCTGCTTACATCAATTTATTTCTGCGCAGTTATGGAAATACATTAACGGAAGAAGGAAATGAATATTTGCATTTCGCATCTGACGCCGCGCAGCGCATGCATCACCTGATTAAAGATCTCCTCACTTTCAGCAAATTAGATCATGCGGAAGAGCCCATGGGTAAATTTGACGGTAATGATATTATCCGCGAAGCACTTAATAATTTACAAATGGCAGTGGAGGAAAGTAATGCCATAATCCTGTATCACGATCTACCCATTTTATATGGAAATCACTCACAGATATTATTGTTGTTTCAAAATTTAATTGATAACGCCATTAAATTCCGAAGTAAATGTGAGCCCCTTGTTTTTATTGATATGGAGGAAAAATCCGGGTTATGGGAATTTAAGATCAAGGATAATGGTATTGGTATTCCTCAACAATTCCATAACAAAATATTTGGTTTTTTTAACAGATTACATCCGCGAGATAAAATTCAGGGTTCGGGATTAGGATTATCAATCTGTAAAAAAATAGTGGAAAAACACAATGGCAGCATAGTAGTAGAATCCAAACCCGGAAAAGGAAGTACATTTACTTTTACTTTGAGCAAAAATTAAGTTCTCATTTTATTAATTTCATTTATTTGATTCAAAATTCGCATGCCTTCTAAAAAAATATTAAAATTATATTACCTCAGCACTTGTTCTACCTGTGCACGAATTATGGAGGATCTGAAAATAAAAAACTATCCCTTCGAATTGCAGGATATTAAAATACAGAATATTACGGAAGCTCAAATTGATGAGATGCAGAAAATGACAGGATCCTACCTGGCCTTATTCAGTAAAATAGCCCTAAAGTTTCG
>JAYSYX010000248.1:0-9857 GCA_043727235.1 Bacteroidota bacterium | reverse complement strand
TTTTTTCTTCAATAATTTTTATTATCCTTATTAGAAAGGCAACTGTGTATGGGTATAATGAGCAAAAATTTAATTTAGTCAAAATTCCCCATCAATTTATTAATGATACAACGCTAAATAAAATTAAACTGATTTACTTTTTAAATGGATCGAACGAGGATTCAATTTATTTTTATAATTATGACAATGAATATAATTTAATAATTTGGAAAATAAATGAATTAAATGGATATGATGTGAGCGACATTAATTTGATCAAAATAGATAGTATTAAGTCAGAAAGTGAGCTTAAAAAGCTCAACACAATTTATGGTGAAAAAACGATGATCGCTTTCGAACATGATTTTGAAATTAAAAATAATTTCAAATTAGCAATAAACTCAGTGAATATTATTGACACAGTGATTTCAAATAATAAATATTTTTTTGCATCTTTAGATGCAAACCAAATAATTGTATTTGGTGATAATGAATTAAAAATGGTAATTTATAATAGAGAAAATATCAATTTCAAAAATATAATGTTTTTTAATTTTGGCAATACAATTTATATGGCTTTGTTAATTCCAAGGAGTCTTCAACAGCCTATCTCAAATCAATCTTTATTAAACATTATCGATTTAAGTGAACTATAATACCCATCGGCATTGTATGAAATTTAGTATATTTAATAGGAGTGAAGACACTACATTGGCATACCTAAATCAAACCCATTCACCCTTTTCCACCCTGCTCACAAACTCACCACCTGCCTGCCGCTGACGCAGTCGGCAGGCAGGCTCACCACTCACCACTCACCCTCAGAAGCTTTCATACACAGCAAACGGCACCACCATCTCCTCCAAACTCACGCCACCATGCTGAAAGGTATTTTTAAAATAATTCACATAGTGATTGTAATTATTCGGGTAAGCAAAAAAACAATCTTCCTTAGCAAAAATAAAGGTGCTGCTGATATGTTGTTTTGGTAATCCTGCATCAACCGGAATCTTTACTTCAAATACATCTTTTTTGTTGTATTGTAAATTTTTTCCGCTTTTGTATCGAAGATTTGTTGTTGCATTTCTGTCGGCTAAAACTTTACTCGGAGTATTTACTCTAATTGTTCCGTGATCGGTAGTTATAATGAGACGAATTTTTTTATCCGCTAATTTTCGCAGTGCATTGTATAATGGTGAATGATCGAACCAGGAGCGTGTTAAAGATCGATATGCCGTTTCATCACTCGCTAATTCTTTTAATACTTCCATCTCTGTGCGCGCATGCGAAAGCATATCCACGAAATTATATACGATAACATTCAGATCGTTGGTCATTAAATTCAGAATATTATCCTCGAGATTTTTTCCTTCCGAGTGATTTAATATTTTGTGATAACTGTATTTAATGCTCAAACGATTTCTTACAATATTGTCTTTTAAAAATTCGGGCTCCTGCATATTTTTTCCTCCCTCATCTTCATCGTTCAGCCATAAGTTAGGTAAACGTTTTTCAATTTCACTTGGTAATAATCCTGCAAAAATTGCATTACGTGCATATTGAGTAGCCGTAGGCAATATACTATAAAAATGATCCTCCGATTTTAATTTAAATGATTCGGAAATTAATGGTTCAATTATTTTCCATTGATCAAATCGCAAATTATCAATTAATATAAAAAAGGTGGGAATTGTATCACTTAAAAGCGGAAATACTTTTTCCTTCATAACCGTA
Source organism: Bacteroidota bacterium (assembly GCA_043727235.1). Taxonomy (GTDB): domain Bacteria; phylum Bacteroidota; class Bacteroidia; order Chitinophagales; family BACL12; genus UBA7236. Next base: position 8,144 of record JAYSYX010000248.1, on the reverse strand, counting down.
TGCGACATAATTGGTGCAGAAGTTTTTCCACTTAACCAGTTCAAATAATTTCTGTCGATAAATTTTCCGAACTCCACATTCGCTTCGGCTTTTTGTGAAGTAAGCACTTCTTTCATATTGGTAGCGCCGGTTTTATCCAACTGAATTTCCCAATGCACTAATTTTTTATAAATATCAAACCACTGTTCATGATCCAGATTATCCTGCAGTGTAAAAAATATCTTTTGAAAATCTTTTTGATAATTACTATCGGTTTTTTCAGAAACCAATCGCTTATTATCGATTATTTTTTTTAAGGTCAATAAAATTTGTTGCGATTTAACCGGTTTAATTAAATAATCACTTATCTGAGAACCGATGGCCTCTTCCATTAAACCCTCCGTTTCATTTTTCGTGATCATTACGATAGGAACTGATGGTCGTTTATCTTTTATCAATGAAAGAGTCTCCAAACCTGATAAACCCGGCATTCCTTCATCCAAAAAAATTACATCAATATCGGGATCGGTGCATTTTTCCACGGCATCTTGTCCGTTGCTCACCCCTTCAACATGATATCCTTTTTCCTCCAAAAAGAGAATTTGTGGTTTCAACATGTCAATCTCATCATCAGCCCATAAAATGGTTATATCGTTTTTCATAAATACTGTAATTTTGTGATCTTAAAACTAAGGTGCAAAGATACCGCCAAAAAAAATCTATGCAATTGTATCTCATTGATTAAAAGCAAATTAAACCGGCGTGCATTGAATAAAAGAAAAATTATAAACGACCCTGTCTACGGTTTTATTACCATCCCTTACGAAATAGTTTTTGATATAATAGAACATCCCTGGTTTCAAAGATTGAGGAGAATTCAACAATTGGGATTAAGCAACCTTGTATATCCAGGGGCAATTCATACCCGTTTTAATCATGCACTTGGGGCAATGCATCTCATGGGAAAGGCAATAAACACCCTTCGCTCCAAAGGAAAGGAAATTACTGATAAAGAGGCAGAAGCAGCTACCATTGCAATTTTGTTGCATGATATAGGTCACGGACCATTTTCGCATGCATTGGAAAGAACAATAATTTCCAATGTACATCACGAACAATTATCGCATATTTTTATGAATAACCTGAACAAAGAATTCGGGGGACGCTTGAGTTTGGCAATGGATATTTTTACCAATCAGTATCACAAAAAATTTCTGCACCAATTAGTATCGAGTCAGTTAGATGTCGACAGGCTGGATTATCTTACTCGGGACAGCTATTTTACCGGAGTGCACGAAGGAGTAATTGGATATGACCGACTCATCGAAATGATGGATGTTGAAAATGATGATCTCGTAATTGAACAAAAGGGAATTTATTCGGTTGAAAAATTCATTATTGCACGACGCGTTATGTATTGGCAGGTTTATTTACATAAAACAGTGATCTGTGCAGAACAAATGTTGATCAAAACGCTAAAAAGAGCAAAATATCTTGCAAAAAGCGGAGTGGAATTATTTGCAACTCCTGCCTTACAATACTTTCTTTATCACGATGTGGAATTACAACATTTTTATGATGATCAGGAAATTATCCACCGGTATTCCAACCTCGATGATATAGATATTTACGCTTCTCTCAAACAATGGCAGCACAGCTCAGATTCTGTTTTAACATTTTTAAGTTCGGCTCTCATAAATAGAAATCTATTCAAAATAGAATTGGAAAACGAGCCCTTCAGTGCCGCAACAATCAATAAGATCAGGGAGAAAGTTAGAAAAAAGTACAAAGTGTTGGATGAATTCGACCTTCAGTATTATGTTTTGAACGATGTAACAACCAATAGTGCCTACAATTTGGAGGCAAATAACATCAATATTAAGTTCAGAAGTGGCAAAATTGTTGATGTTACCAATGCAAGCGATCATCTCAACCTTGCAGCTTTAGCGGATACCGTTGTAAAGCACTATATTTGCTACCCGAAAGAAAACTGATTGAATGGAGTTTACTGCACAAGAGTTATGTGATTTTTTAGAGGGTACACTAGAGGGAAATCCCGCGGTAAAGGTGCGTAAACCGGCTAAAATAGAGGAGGGACTAGAAGGTGATGTTTGTTTTCTTGCAAATCCCAAATACCTCCCGTATGCATATACAACTGCAGCTTCCATAATTATTGTTAATGAGGATCAGGTTTTTGAGCAACAGGTTAATGCTACTATCATCAGGGTAAAAAATGCCTATACAAGTATTGCAAAGGTTTTAGAGCAGTATAAGATAATTAACGGAAATAGCGGTCGACAGAATCATGTGGATAAAATGGCATTTGTTTCTTCTTCAGCCAAAATAGGAGAAAATGTTTTTGTAGGAATTTTTGCTGCAATAAGTGATGCAGTTGAAATAGGATCTGGTTCCTTCATCCACCCGCAGGTATATATTGGCAAAAATGTAAAAATAGGCACACACACAATTATTTTTCCCGGAGCAGTTATTTTAGACGATTGTTTGATCGGAAACCACTGTATTATAGGATCAGGCACTATTATTGGCAGCGACGGCTTTGGATTTGCACCCCAGGAGGACGGGACCTACAAAAAAGTAGCCCAAACCGGAAATGTAGTTTTGGAAGATCATGTGGAAATTGGTGCTAATTCAACAATTGATCGGGCTACCATGGGATCTACCATCATTCGAAAAGGTGCGAAACTGGACAATCTTATCCAAATAGCACATAATGTAGAAATAGGGGAGAATACAGTGATAGCGGCCCAGTCAGGAATATCAGGGAGCACAAAGATCGGTAAAAATTGTGTTATTGGAGGTCAGGTTGGCATAGTTGGACACCTTACAATTGCCGACGGAACTAAGATAAACGCACAAAGTGGAGTTGCGAAAAATATTAAAGAAGTAAATCGCGCCTTTACGGGTTCACCGGCATTTGATTACAATGCGAGTATGCGTAGTCAGGTTATTTTTAGAAGATTACCCGAATTATTTGAAAAAATAATCGAACTCGAACAAAGTATTAATGAATTGAAAAAAAGATGAGTTATTGAATTAACTCATATTATAAATTTAAAGTACAAACCACACATTAAATAAGTTGTAATTCATTTTGATCAACTTTATTGATTGTGATCGATATAGAAATAAGTGCATGAACAAAGAATATCAACAAACAATTAAAAGATCAATAACTGTTTCAGGTGTTGGATTACATACCGGCTCACAGGTTGATATGACATTTAATCCCGCGGCACCAAACCATGGATATAAATTCAGAAGGATAGATCTTGAAGGACAGCCGATAATTGAAGCCGATGCTGATCTTGTAATTGATACGGCCAGAGGAACAACAATTGCGCGCAACGGAGCAAGCGTTTCCACTATTGAACATACACTCGCAGCTTTGGTAGGAATGGGAATTGATAATGTTCTGATTGACCTTAATGGACCTGAAACTCCTATTATGGACGGTTCTTCCAAAATGTTTATTGAGGCGTTGGGAAATGTAGGAGTGGAAATTCAGAATGCCGAGAGAGAATATATTACCATCAATCAAAATATTACCTATAAAGATCCATTGCGTCAGACAGAAATTACCATTATGCCTGCAGATGATTATCAGGTTACGGTAATGATAGATTTCGACTCCAAAGTATTGGGTAAACAACACGCATCCCTAAATCATATTTCCGAATTCAAAGAACAAATTGCTGATAGCAGAACATTTTGTTTTTTACACGAATTGGAAATGTTGTACGAAAACAACCTGATAAAAGGAGGTGACCTTAATAATGCAATTGTGATTGTAGATAAGGAGGTTACAGCTGATGAAATGGTTAAACTTAAAAAAATGTTTAACAAGGAATCGGTTAGTGTAAAGAAAGAGGGAATTCTCAACAACCTCGAATTACATTGGAACAATGAACCTGCACGTCATAAATTACTCGATGTTGTAGGTGACTTGGCACTGGCGGGTAAACCTATTCGCGGAAAAATAATCGCCAGTCGCCCCGGACACCCATCCAACGTAGAATTTGCCAAACGAATTAAAGCCTTTTATAAAAATAAAAAGAATTCTGTGGATGTTCCTAAATATGACCACACAGCGGAGCCGGTTTATGATATTAATAAAATAATCAAAATGTTGCCGCACCGCTATCCATTCCTATTGGTAGATAAGATAATTGATATGGGGGAAAATCATATAGTTGGGATTAAAAATGTAACCTTTAACGAAGGATTTTTTCAGGGACATTTTCCTAACAACCCTGTATTCCCTGGTGTTTTACAGGTAGAAGCCCTAGCGCAAACCGGCGGAATATTTGTATTGAGCAAGGTGCCTGATCCGGAAAATTACGATACTTATTTTTTAAAGATAGATAAGGTTAAATTTAAACGCAAAGTACTTCCCGGCGATTGTTTATTGCTCAAAATGGAGCTTATTAATCCTATCCGACGCGGCATTTGTGAAATGAAGGCCACCGCATACGTAGGAAATAATATTGTAACGGAAGGAGAATTAACTGCTCAAGTTGTAAAGCGCAATCAAAATTCATGAATCAACCATTAGCATATGTCCACCCGCAAGCGCAAATAGCCGATAATGTGGTTATTGAGCCCTTTGCATCCATCTCAAAAAATGTTGTAATCGGTGAAGGCACCTGGATAGGAGCGAACGTAAGTATCATGCCCGGAGCCAGGATTGGTAAAAACTGTCGCATATTTCCCGGGGCAGTTATTTCTGCAGTTCCGCAGGATCTGAAATATATGGGTGAGGATACAGAGGTGGTAATCGGGGATAATACTACAATCAGGGAATGTGTTACTATTAACAGGGGTACTAAATATGCATTCAGGACTGTTGTTGGCAATAATTGTTTGCTTATGGCCTATTCACACGTGGCGCACGATTGTGCAATAGGAAACAATGTGATATTGGCGAATTCCGTGAATCTTGCAGGACATATTGAGGTAGGTGATTGGGCAATAATGGAAGGTTTAGTGGCAGTGCAGCAGTTTATTAAAATAGGAGCACATGCGTTTATTGCAGGTGGATCGCTGGTTAGAAAAGATGTTCCGCCATTTGTAAAAGCAGGTCGCGAACCATTGAGTTATGTAGGCGTAAATTCTGTTGGGCTTAGAAGAAGAGGCTACAGCGCAGAAACAATTCAGCATATTCAGGAAATTTATCGATTACTGTTTGTCCGGGGATACAATGTTACCAAGGCATTATATATCATTGAAGCAGAAGTTCCGGCATCTGCTGAGCGCGATATGATCGTAACATTCATCAGAAACTCTAAGGAGGGTGTTATGAAAGGTTTCCGTCATATAAACGAATGAAAATTGAACTGCGTGGCGTGTCCAAAAGGTTTAATTACGAATGGATTTTTCGTGATCTGACCTTTGATTTTGAAACAGGAAATAGTTACGCAATTACAGGTCAGAATGGTTCAGGAAAATCAACACTGCTTAAGATAATTTCAGGTCAGCTTTCTCCATCTGAAGGAACCATGTCATATACATCTGAAAAAACATTTACCCCAGATGAAATTTATGGTCAGATCGCCTTTACCGCTCCATATATAGAACTTATTGAAGATTTTAATTTATTGGAATTCCTGCAATTTCATTTTTCCTTCAAAACACCACTTAAAGGGTTGAAAATCAATGATGTATTAGATATTTCTGGACTGCAAAAACAAAATAAAAAATCGCTGAAAACATTTTCCTCAGGAATGAAACAAAGAGTGAAACTGGTAACTGCCATCTTATCTTCGACACCTGTTTTATTGCTTGATGAACCAACCTCAAACCTGGATGAATCGGGTGTGGAATGGTATAAACAATTAATAGATAAATACCGCCAGAACAGGATAGTGATCGTGGGTTCAAACATGACAAGAGAATATCTCTTTTGCACCCAAACAATTGATATGGCTGCCTTTAGAAAATGAATATCCAATAAAATTCTAGCATTTGGTAAATAACTCTATTTTCATTTGAGAAGGAATTGCTATTTTTGAGATGGATTAATATCCTATTATCATGGTGCATGCAAATTCACACACAATTTTCGCATGGGGCATAACTTCATTTTTATGTTCATTTCTTTTGGGTCTTTCAAGTACCTATGCACAAAATATCCTGATTGACCCTTCTGGTGATGGCGGATTTGAAAACGGCGTTGATTTTCCTTCGAATGGCTGGACCATTGTGAATAATACCTCTGATCAATTTTCTAATTGGCATATCGATGCAGCTGTTAATAACGATGGATGGGCCATGCCACTTAGCTCGCGTTGTGCTTTTATTTCCGATAGTGCAGGTGGAAGTTGGAGTTACGATTCGAACCTGGATCCATTTCCTACAATTGCCGCGAATCCCTCAACAGTGCATTTTTACCGTGATATCGAATTTCCGGGAGGTGAAACTAATATTCAGCTTTCTTTTGATCTCTTATGCAACGGAGAAGGATTTAATTACGATGTGTTTTACGTTTGGCTTTGCCCGGTTACTTTATCTCCTGAAACAGGGAGTCCCATTGGGATGTCGGATATTACTGTTTGGACCGGCAGTGGTGATGCCACCATAATTTATAAACAACAAGGCACTTCCAGTTCTTCAATTCGGCCATTTTCGAATATAAATATTGCTATTCCGCCAGAACTTATAAATAATTGTTCAGATGCCTCTGCAATGCGGTTGATTTTCGGATGGAAAAATGATGAGTCGTTGCAGATTGATCCTCCGGTTGGAATTGACAATATTTCACTTACAAGTAGCTCTGAAACTTTTACTCCCGAAGTAAAATATTACACCATTAATAATTCATTGCCCGCTGGAACTAGTAATTTCATCGATTTTTATTCTGCAATAAGTTATTTAAATGCGGCGTCATTCTGCAGTAATTTAACAGATTCTATCATTTTTGAAGTATCCGCGAATCAAGAGTTTTATGAAAACTTGCCGGTAATTACAGCAACTGGTTATGCTTATGCTCCTATTATTTTTCGCAAATCCGGATCGGGGTCAAATCCTATAATTTTATCAACAGGTACCGGATCATCTATGGATGCCGGAATTGCAATCAGTGGCGGCGATTACTTTACTTTTGAAGGAATTGATGTTAAACTAAATACAGGAATGGATCTTGAATTCGGTTATTTAATTCACAACGCTTCATCCACAAATGGAGGCTCCTATATTACGATTAAGAATTGCAATATCACACTCTCGAAAAAGATCATAAAATCCATAGGAATTATGCAATCTGCATCCATTGCCTCCGGAGGTTTCAACCCATCTGCATTAAGTGGTGCTAATAATGGGAATAAATTCCAGAATATTTCGATAAAAGCCGCATATAATGGTATTATGATCACCAATCAATCCACATTATTTCCCGACAATGACACCGAAGTTTCAGATTGTAAGATCGGATCTGACTATACCGGCGTTCCAACTGGAGACCTGGGTGGAGCGGGGGTTTCAGTATACGGTTTGCATCTTAAAAATCAGAAAAATTGTACAATTACAAACAATGTTATCAGTAACCTTACCTCCTTCGGAACCAGTGTAAGAGGTATACATGTAATTAACGGAATAGGCACAATTACAATATCAAGAAATAAAGTAAACGGGCTCCGCAACACTGACGAATCCAATACCAGTGCTTCGATAGGTTTTGATATAACTTTGAATACAGAGGGTCTAAATACCGCAAAGGTTTTCAACAATTTTGCAAGTGATATTAGCTGTGCATATGCAGGTACCGCAACTATGGATAGGGCTATAAAAGGAATAATTTTAAGGGGAGGAAATGCAGGCTCTGTATTTAATATAGATTTTAATTCCATTAGTATCAATGCAGGTTCTTCAATCAAAGCGTCGAGTGTTATATTGGAAGTAACCTCCGTTATTCCAAAAATCAATTTAAGAAATAATATTTTTGCAAATTACACACCGAATCAAAGTGGAAATTGCGGGCATTATTTTTATGCAAGCCCCATGCCGAATCAAATTGCTGCGGCGGGTTCAGTAATAAATTACAATATGTATCATTTACCCTTCACTTTAAAAGGGTTTTTCGCAAGAACAAGTTTAGCCAATGTTAGTACCCTTTCCGCGTGGAAAACCACCATGTCAATGAACCCGGGAAT
>JAYSYX010000247.1:0-9861 GCA_043727235.1 Bacteroidota bacterium | reverse complement strand
TTTGGTGCAACACCATAAGGTAAATAAAAATTGGTGAGCGTATTTTCAGAGATGCCGTCAAATACTTTTTGCAATTCGGCATTTGCATGCATATAACTTGAAAATTCCCGCGCAATATCCAATGGATTACTGGTGAGAAAATGTTTTGCAAGCCATGCAATCTTTTCCGTTTTATTGAGTTTGGAAAACCCTTTTATTTTTGCCACTCTGAAATTTGTTAATCAAATTCTATTAATTAAAAGCAAATATCATTTTACTTTTAAAAAGTTATTACACAAAATTAAACCATCTCTTTGACTTTCAATATATGTTTTCAACTCGGCATATCCCGTCTGTGCATATTTCAGGAAACCGGAACCCTGAGCATAAATACCATTCAAATTCAATTTTTCGGTGAGAAAATATCCATCCAAAAAATTTTTCACTCCTCCGCTGATGATCACCTCCCTGCATTTCAGATCATTCCCTAATAATGCAGCAGCCTCGTTTACAAATCCAACCATCTCTTCAGCTGTATGTCCTATATACGCTAATTCATTAAACACAGATCCTTCGGCATTGTTCGAGCGCAACATTTCCAATTTTGCAAAATTAGTGCCGCCATAAGCGCCAAAATCAAGGGCAGCAATCGGCAGCTTCAATAAGGCTTTTACACTTTCAGGGCCCATTCCCTGACCTACCTCCTTCACAATAAGGGGAAAATCCACCTCGTTCAGCAAGTTTTGAATAGTTTCCAAAGGAGCATTTATAAACCTGTCTCCCTCAGGTTGAAGCCATTCCTGAAAGGGATTAATATGTACTATAAGTCCATCAGCATCAAGCGATTGCACCATTTTTTTAATAGAATCTACCGAATTGTTTTCCACGCTGTGTTCTATTTGTGCAATTCCCAGATTAGCAAAAAAGGGCAGGTTCTTTCCAATGATGGGTCTTAAATTAAAATCCTCAAAATACTTATCATCGGTCAACAAACGTCGGCAGGAACCCAAACCCATGCCCATTCCGAACTCATTACATGCTCTCGCTAAATTGCGATTTATCACCCCGGCTTGCTCCGTTCCGCCGGTCATACTGCTTATCCAGATTGGATTTGCGAGCTTTTTCCCTAAAAATTCTTTCTCTAATGAAACGCTGTGATGTCCGCTCAATACGGGTTCGTAGTAAAATCTGTCATCGTTCTCAAGCCTACCTGTCTGGCTTTTGAGAGCAAGTTCGATATGGTCTTGTTTGCGTTGTTCTGAAGTTGGATCGGACAAGTTGAGCGTTATTGTTGGGTGTAAAGGTAGTAAAAAGGTCCTCCTTCGCTAAAGCTACGGTGGATAAATGAGTGGTGAGTGGTCCACCTTCGCTAAAGCTACGGCGGATAAATGAGTGGTGAGAATGCTCCGGGTGTAGACTAGATTACACTTCGTGAAATGAGTAATGAGTTATGAGCAATGAGTTTGCCTTAACTATGCCGGAAATTTTATTTCTAACTTAAAATTTATGATATGGAGTGAGTGGTGAATAGTCCACCTTCGCTAAAGCTACGGAGGATAAATGAGTGGTGAGATTGTTTCGAGTTAGCCGAATAGTTTTACGCCGCCCCGTACGCCGTGGTTGGGTGTTTTTCACCAACCACTGGTGGTATGAGATTAAAGAAGTAATGAGTTTTAGCTCTGCTCGGGTCTTTCAATAACTTAACATGGTTACTTTGTTCTTATCTGGAAGACTAAAATTTTCACTTTGGCTGCAAAACCACTCATTGCTCATTCAGGTAAAACTTATAATTCACGAATCCGCATGCCGCGATTTTCTTAAATTTGCACCTTCAATAATAAATCAAACATGCATTTTTCAGAATATAGTTATACAAGGCCGGATATTAATTCTTTGAGGGAGCGATTTATGGATTTGGTTAATAATTTCGAGTTGGCCAAAAACGCGGGAGAACAAATGGATATAATGGATAAAATTAATCTCTTACGTTCGGAATTTGATACAAGTTATCAATTGTGCTCCATTCGTCATTCCATTGATACCAGAGATGAATTTTATAATAAGGAACAGGATTTTTTTGATGAAAATTTGCCACAGTTTGAGGAGGTAACAAGTATTTATTATAAAGCATTAATAAATTCTAAATTTCGCAGCGATCTGGAAGAAAAATTCGGCAAACAATTATTTAGAATTGCAGATATGCAATTGCGTGTTTTTAAACCGGAAATAATTAATCAACTTGTTACAGAAAATAAATTAAGTACAGAATATCAGGAATTAATTGCTTCTGCTTTAATCCATTTCGATGGAGCAGAGAGAACAATTGCCGAGATGGTTCCCTACTTGCGTTCTACTGACAGAAATATTCGTCAGCATGCTGCAACCGCACGTTGGAATTTTTTTGTGGAGAAAGAAAAGGAATTCGACAGAATATTTGATGAATTAGTAAAGACCCGTCATCAAATTGCGCTGGCGTTAGGATTTAAAAATTTTATTGAAGTAGGATATCTCCGAATGTTGCGCAGCGATTATACAGATGTTATGGTTGCTGGATTTCGCGAGCAGGTATTACAACAAATTGTTCCTATGGCTTCAGATTTAAAAAAGGAGCAGACAAAACGACTTAATTTAGATATCTTAAAATACTACGACGAACCATTATTATTTAAAAGTGGCAATGCTGATCCAAAAGGGTCTCCGGAATGGATAATTGCAAATGGGAAAAATATGTATGCGGAATTATCCGGCGAAACAAAGGAGTTTTTTAATTTCATGCTAGACCACGACCTGATGGATCTGGAAGCAAAAAAAGGTAAGGCCGGGGGTGGATATTGCACTTATATTTCAGGATATAAATCGCCGTTTATATTTTCAAATTTTAATGGAACGAGTGCAGATATTGATGTGCTTACACATGAGGTGGGACATGCATTTCAGGTTTACATGAGTCGCGGTTTTGAAGTGCCGGAATATTATTGGCCAACAAGTGACGCTGCAGAAATTCATTCCATGAGCATGGAATATTTTGCATACCCCTGGATGGATGATTTTTTTAATGAGGATGCAGATAAATATCGTTATGCGCATTTAGTGGAGTCACTTTTATTTTTACCTTATGGTGTTGCAGTGGATGAATTTCAACATCATATTTATGAAAAACCGAATTTGTCTCCTGCCGAAAGGAAAACACTATGGCGCAACATAGAAAAAAAATATCTACCGCTTAAAGATTATGATGATAATACTTATTTAAATGCAGGTGGTTTCTGGCAGACACAGGCGCATATTTATCAATCTCCATTTTATTATATTGATTATACGCTTGCACAAATGTGTGCATTTCAATTTTGGCTTAAAGCAAAAGAAAATAATGTTGCTGCCCTACACGATTATGTTCAATTATGTAAAGCAGGTGGCAGTAGATCATTTTTGGAATTAGTGGAATATGCAAATCTTAAATCACCGTTTGATGAAAATGTTTTTGCAGATATTGTTCTTGAATTGAATGGGTATTTGAAAGGGGTGGACGAGGTGAAGTTGGGGTGAAGCGGGATACAGGAGGTAGGACACAGGACTGGACAAAGGACAAGGGAAAGGGAAACAGGAAAACAAATTGTGGAGTTAAAAAAAGGGGAACGCGGATGACGCTGATTTAGCGGATTTAAAAAAGATAAATTTTTTAAATAAATACGGATAAATTATTAATTGGAATAAAGAGTTAACAATTTACGATAAGTACAGTCCTGAAAGGACGACCCATTTTGTAACAACGGACTTTAGTCCGTGAATTAAAATAATAGGAGGAACTCGGATGACGCGAATTGTGCGGATTAAAAAAGGATAATATTTTTTTAGAGATGCAGATTAATTAAAATAAAGAGTTTACAATTTACAGATAAGTACAGTCCTGAAAGGACGACCCATCTTGTAACAACGGACTTTAGTCCGTGGTTTGAAAAAAAAAGGGGGAATCCGTAGTGGTCGGACAGTCCGGATGATGCTGATTGGAATCTTTCTCGATAATTCAGGATTTTTATAAGTGGTGAAAATATTTTATTCAAAATCAAACCAAACCCCGGTAGGGGTGACATTAATATAGAAGAACATACAGCTAAGTTAACCGTAATCCGCCGCGGCGGATGATATTATAACCCAAAAAACCATACGTAAACTTGATAATTAACGCTCAATTTTTTTATTGTGAAACATAATTTCAAAATATATCTAATACTGTTTTTGATGATTGGACTATTTCCGGTGATTGGGAATGGACAAACAAGTTCGAGAGATTCATCAATTTTAAAAGCAACCAGCATCGCCAAAAGAGTAATTAGTGCAATGGGAGGTGAAGAAAATTTTGAGGCGACCAAATATATTGGCTGGACATTTTTTGGGAGTAGAAAATTAATTTGGGATAAGGAAAACGATAGAGTAAGAGTGGATTATCTTAAAAAGAAACTAACAATTATAACATCTTTAAATTCTAATGATACTAAATTGTATATGGATGATATCGAAATCACAAATACAGATTCTTTGATCAAATATAGTACGCGAGGAAAAAGAATTTGGGCAAACGATTCGTATTGGCTTATCATGCCTTTTAAATTGTTGGATGAAGGAGTTCAATTGAAATGGTTACAGGATACATTATTAAATAACTCCAAAACAGCGATCCTCGAAATGACCTTTGATAATGTTGGATTTACTCCTGAAAATAAATATTGGATATATGTAGATCTAAATACTTATTTAATTACGCAATGGGATTTTTTCGATAAATATTCGGATGTTCTGCCGGAGTTCACGAATACTTGGGGGGATTATCAAAATTATGGAAAATTGATTATTTCGGGGGATAGAGGGAAAGAGGGGAAGCTGGAGGATATATATGTTGTGGATGAAATGCCATCAGATCTATTTAATAATAAATAGAACGGAAGTATATTAGATGTTTTGATCATAATGTATTAATATTGTTAAGGAATGATGTATTAATCCCCTCAATAATTACTCTTATGAAAACATTAAGGCATAATTTTAAATATGGTACTCCCGGTATTCATTTGTTTCTTTTTTTATTTCTGTTATTTTGTGGCAAAAATCTATCAGCAACAATTGACTACGGCGTGACAGCAATAATTTCCCCAATAAGTGGATGCGGATTAACCGGTGAAGAAATGGTAATAATTGAAGTTACAAATTTTGGCGATGAACCTGTTGGATCTATTGCGGTTGCTTTTCAGGTTGATGGTGGCGTTATTCCAATGGAAATTTTTGCCACTGTTATTGACCCAGGAGAGTCTGGAATATATTATTTTATTGAACTTGCAGATTTTTCGTTTCCCGGTGAACATAATTTATGCGCATGGACTATAGGTCCCGATGCCGATGCTTCAAATGACACTCTGTGTGTTGTAATAGAAGCACTTGCCACTCCGGATGTAAATCTTGGACTTGATGCTACTGAATGTGCAGATATTATTTTGGATGCAGAAAATCCGGGATCTGATTATTTATGGAATACGGGTGAAACAACACAAACAATTATTGCCGATATGTCAGGATTATATTGGGTAATTGTTACTAATCCTGTTTCAGGTTGCGATGATGCCGATACCATCGAATTAATTTTTGAAACTGTTCCAACAGCATTATTTACTTATTCAATTTCGGGTCTTACAATTTCCTTTACCAATTTATCAATAAATGCAGATGCATATTCATGGGATTTTGGTGTGGGTACTTCAACAGTTGAACATCCAGTTTTCACATTTCCGGCAACCGGCGATTATTTAATTTCATTAACTGCTGTTAATACATGCGACGCAGATGTAACTTCGGAAGTGATTTTTGTAACACCGGTAGAGGATTATGTGGAGCAGGAAAAAATATTTTTAATTTATCCTAATCCTGTTAGTTCTTATCTTAAAGTTTCATGCACTGAAAATAAAAATGTTTATTATAATATCAGATCGATAACTGATCAAATTATTTTACATGGCGAATTTATTCTCGAACAAACTATTCCTGTTCAATTTCTACCTGAAGGACTATACATTATTGCGTTTGCAAATGAAAAGGGCGAATATTTAGGAGAAGAAAAATTTATTAAATAATGAACCTTTAAATAGACACGAGTATCGGGACACGGGACACAGGACAAAAAAAGGGAATCCGCCGGTAGGCGGACAGGCGCGGATGACGCTGATTTGGCGGATTTAAAAGGATAAATTTAGAGAGGATGAAAAAGCAAATCGGAAATAAATTTTCGTAGAAAATTTACCACTCACGATTCATTCATCCGCCGTAGCTTTAGCGAAGGAGGACGCCTCACGATTCACGATTCACGAAAAAATGACACAAATTACAGGACGAATTCCATCTGATTTAAATTGAAAATTTATAATTCCAAATAAAATTTAAAATAGGATATAAAATTTTCATTTAAAAAGGAACTCCCCTTTTTCAACCTTTCCCAACCCTTCCTTCCTTTCTCAGCATCCGTAGCTTTAGCGAAGGATGCTCCTTAGAACCTTCCCCTTCGAATCCTCTCCCTTCTCCCTTCGAATCTTATACAACCGCCTCCTCTTCCGTATTCAACCTAAACCCATTCCCATGAATATTCACGATCTCCAATGTTGGATCTTCTTTTAAATATTTGCGGAGTTTGGTTACGAATACATCCATGCTTCGGGCGGTGAAGTAATCGTCTCTTCCCCAAATTTGTTTTAAGGCCTCTTCGCGATAAACGATGTCGTTTACTTTCATGCAGAATAAACGCAATAATTCCGCTTCTTTTGGAGAAAGTTTTGCATCATTACCTTCAGTTTTTAGCAGCCTTGTTTTATAATTAAAATGATATTTTCCAATGGTAAATTCTTTTTGCTGATTATTAGCACGCAATTTCCCTCCGCGTTTTAAAATTGCGGCAATGCGATACAATAATTCTTCGCTGTTAAATGGTTTGGTGATATAATCATCGGCACCCACTTTAAATCCTTCCAAAACATCTTCCTGTAATGTTTTTGCTGTGAGAAATATCACGGGCATTTCCGGATTAATTCGTTTAATTTGTGCAGCTAATGTAAAACCATCCTTTTTAGGCATCATTACATCCAACACACATAAATTAAATTCTTCTTTAAAGAATAGGTCTTCGCCTTTTTCACCATCAGTTGCCAGACGGACATCGTATCCACTCATGCTTAAATAATCTTTTAAAACGGCTCCAAAATTTGGATCGTCTTCCACTAATAAAATTTTTGTTTTTAACTCTTCCATAAGTATTAGATTATAAGGTTATAGGTAAATATATTTTAAATTGTGATCCTTTTTTGAGTTGACTTTTTACTTCAATAGTTCCGTTATGTGCTTCAATAATTGCTTTAACATAAGTTAATCCAAGTCCAAATCCTTTTATGTTATGTACATTACCCGTAGGCACACGATAAAATTTTTCAAATATCATTTTTATATTATCCTGACTCATCCCTATTCCTTTATCTTCAATTGTAATATAAATTCCCTTGCTATCATTTTGAGTTGATATTTTAATTTCCGGTTTTTCAGGGGAGTATTTATTTGCATTGTCCAGCAAGTTAAATATTACATTCTGGAGATGCACTTCATCGCCTGTAAGTTCGTAATTTTCTGCGGCAAGTTCTGTCATAATATTGCCACCTTTTTCTTCCACCTGCAAACTGATATTCTCAACAGCGCGATAAATAATATCATGTATATCAATTTCATCCTTGCTGAGATTGATCTGATTTTTATCCAATAACGCCATCTGCAGAACCTTTTCAACCTGGCTGTTCATGCGTTTATTCTCTTCCTTAATGATATGCGTATAATGTTTAATTTTATTTTCATCCTTCAATATCATTGGATTATTTACAGCGTCAACTGCCAGTGAAATAGTTGCCAATGGTGTTTTAAATTCATGCGTCATGTTGTTGATGAAATCATTTTTTATTTCCGATAATTTTTTCTGACGGAATAATATTAAAACCGTATAATAAAATACGGCAATTATGATAGAAGTAAATAAAAGGGAACCTATTAACAACGACCAGATAGAACTGAGGATAAAACTTTTCTGGTGAGGGAAATTCACCAATAAAACATCATTGTTAAAAAACATATCATCCGGAAATAAACTCACCTTGTGTGCGGTGGCAACTAATTCCTTTACTTCTTCCTTTTGTGTTGTATTCGTAATAAAAAATTCATCGTCCATTAAAACACCAAAATTGAATTCGGTTGTAATACCATTATTTTTAAGTTCGTGGTGTAAAGTATTTTTTAGAAATACAGTATCAATTGTCTGTTCCGGTTTAATACCTCGCTGAACCATTTGAAACATCATTTGCTCCATGGCTTTTTTTATGCGCTGCGAATTAATAAGCAGCTGTCTGTCAATATCCTTTAATATCTGAGAAATAAGATCATTATTTGCAGAGGAAAAATCGCCGCTATATTCCAAGGGTTCCAGTATCATGGTTGGCTTTTCGCCTCTTGCCTGAATTGGCGACATAGCATCCTTATAAGGATCAATAGCAGCGATCTCGGTTTTTTCGTAATAGCCATTGTCAATCCGCGCTGCTTTGATGGCACCTGAAAGCATACTGTCATTTACAATACCTTCATAAATACTAAGAGAATCGTTTCCTGTGCGCCAATAGGTAGAATCTGAAAAAAATAAGCTCATCTGGCTGCTGAGTACAGAAGCGGCAATATTAGTTTCCACCTTATCTGCCACCTTGTTTAATGCTTCATTTACATGGTAACCAAAAACTTGCTCCTTTTGGGTTATCGTATTTTGTATCCAGTAAACCTGAACCAAAATGATTCCAAGAAGAGCCGAGCTCATTAAAATCACGATCATCCAAATGCGGTTCTTTAACATCTTCTACAAATTTACATATGTTAAAATGGGGGAAAAAGCGGTTTAACGCAACATTAACATCTTTTAATGGTCATTTAACTACTTTCATTTGGGATAGATGCTAAATTTGTCATCCCGTGGTCATAAACCACTTAAGTCAACTAAAATCAGATACAAAACCAATCTCGAAAATTATGAAACAGTTCCTTTTAATTTTCACATTTCTTACCCTGAGTAACTTATCCTTTGGTCAAAATCCTGAAAATGAGCAAATAAGGATTAAAATTGATGCAAATATTGATGGAGAAAAAGTGAAGATCGACACTTCCATAGATGCTTTGAGCGACTTCGATATTGATGGATTATTGAAAAGCCTGGGTTTGGATGAAGAATTAAGTCAACTTAATATCGACATAAACACAGGGTTTAATTTTTATTGGGATGAAGCGGCATTTGAAGAAATGATGGAAGGACTTAAAAATATTGAGATTCCCGAAATTCCGGAAATCCCAATGATTCCAGATTTGGAACATCTGCAGGAATTGGAAATGTTGTCTTCAAATAAGGCATTGCTCGGAGTTTATACAGATAAAGTGCCGGAGGGAGCAAAAATTACCGGCTTGGTGGAAGAAAGCGGTGCAATTACCGCCGGACTTAAGGAAGGAGATATTATTACAAGCATAGATGCAAGAACAATTGAATCACCCGATAATTTAAGTGAGGTGATCGGAATGTATGAAGTGGGTGCAACTGTAAAAGTTACTTATATAAGAGAGGGTAAAACACAAACCATAAATGTTGTTTTAACGGAGAATAAAAATAAATTTGGAAGTTGGTCAGGAATGGAAGGATTTAATTTTGAAGATAGTTTTAATGTTAAATGGGATAATGATCTGGATCAATTAATGGAATTAAATATACCCAAACGTGGATATTTAGGTGTATATTTAAAGGATGAAGACGGTGTGGTAAAAGTTTCAGGCGTAGAGGAT
>JAYSYX010000246.1:0-28948 GCA_043727235.1 Bacteroidota bacterium | reverse complement strand
TTCAGGACATCCGATCTTCAGGCCCTGTCTTTTTTCTATGACTCTTACGTATTCACTGGCATCACCCAGGCTTTCAAATGTACCTGTGTCCAGCCATGCAAATCCCCTGTCAAGTACTGCTACTTTTAATTTTTTGTTTTGCAGATACGTATCATTTACAGCAGTGATCTCATATTCTCCCCTGGAACCAGGAGTGATATTTTTGGCGATATCAACTACATCATTATCGTAAAAATATAACCCGGGTACTGCATAATTACTCTTTGGTTGTAAGGGTTTTTCTTCAATACTTATGGCATTAAGATGCTCGTCAAATTCCACCACGCCATATCTTTCAGGGTCACTTACCGGGTAAGCAAAAATAACAGCGCCATCAGGGTTTACAGATTGCTGTAATAATTTACTAAAACCGCTTCCATAAAAAATATTATCTCCTAAAACCAAGGCAACCTTATCATTACCAATAAAATCAGCACCAAGTGTGAATGCCTGTGCTAATCCGTCGGGGGAGGGTTGTTCTTTGTAGGTAAAATTGCAACCAATTCTTGCTCCATCACCAAGAAGTCGCTGAAAACCCGGCAGATCATAAGGAGTAGAGATCACCAGTATATCTTTAATGCCAGCCATCATTAACGTTGATAATGGATAGTAGATCATCGGTTTATCATATATAGGCATCAACTGCTTACTTATCGCCAAGGTAATGGGGTGTAAACGCGTTCCGGATCCTCCGGCTAGAATAATTCCTTTCACAACAGTTAGTTTTTTGGCAAAGATATTCAATCGTGCAACATACATGTCCCGAACCAATAGGTAGTACATATATATCAATTCATAAACGGTGATTTATATCACACTTACCCCTGACTACTATCATCTTTCCTGAATGCATACAGAGGGAATTTTGAAACATTCTAAATAAGATATTATGAAAAAAATAACCTATCTCTCCCTGGCCCTCTGTTTAATGATTTTTATAACGGCATGTGGCCAAAAGGAAACTACAGTTACAGATACCTCCCAAACTGCTGAAAAACCCAAAAGTATGAAGGGTGCTGAAACCGAACAGCAGAAAATGATCAACGACGGGCGCGGAATTGGTGAAATTAAAATGGTTTCACTAAGTGTTCCGTTGGAGCAGGAACGCGTAAAACGCGGAAAAGATGTATATGATATGAAATGTTCCTCCTGCCATAAACTGACTGCTGAAAGGTTTGTCGGACCAGGTTGGGAAGGTGTTACAACCCGCCGTAAACCTGAATGGATCATGAATATGACCACCAATGCCGATGTTATGCTTGACCGGGACCCTGAGGCTCAAAAACTACTTGAGTTATGTCTAACACGCATGCCAAATCAAAATGTATCTATTGGCGATGCGCGTGATGTTTTGGAATATATGAGAAGTAACGACGGAGTAAAATAACATTTGAAAACAATCCTAAAAAATAACAAATTATGAAATATTTAAGCCTATTATTAATTGTAATAGTTGTGTCGTGTTATGGTTGTAAACCCAAGACCACCGCAAGTATTGCAACCGGAGATGCCGCCTCAAAGGTGTATGTTGCTCCGGGCTCATACGACGAGTTTTACAGTGTAGTGTCGGGTGGATTCAGCGGACAAATAGCCATTTATGGCATACCTTCCGGGAGATTATTTCGTGTAATCCCTGTTTTTTCAGAAGACCCTCAATCAGGTTACGGCTACAGCGAAGAAACTAAACCTATGCTCATGACCTCCCACGGAATGGTTCCTTGGGATGACCTGCATCATATTGCGCTCTCCACTACCAATGGAGTACATGATGGACGATGGGCATTTGGAAACGGAAACAATACACCGCGTATAGCTCGTATCGATATGACCACCTTCAGAACCGCAGAAATTATAGAATTGCCTAATAGTTCAGGTAATCACTCCTCTCCTTTCATCACTGAAAATACTGAATATACTATTGCAGGTACCCGTTTCAGTTATCCTCCCGATTATGATGGTTCTAATCCGGATGTTTCTATTTCCAGCTACAAAGAAAACTTTAAAGGTTATTTAAGTTTTGTTGGAGTGGATAAGGAAAGCGGCATGATGGATCTTTCATTTCAGATACAAATTCCACCACTTAATACAGACCTTGCAAGAGGCGGAAAAGGGCCTTCACATGATTGGTTCTTTTTCAGTTGTTATAATTCGGAAAAGGCATTTACATTATTGGAAGTTAATGCAAGTCAGAAGGATAAAGATTTTATTCTTGCCGTAAACTGGAAAAAAGCCGAACAATATGTAAAAGAAGGAAAAGCAAAAGCGCAAAAAGTGAAATATGCCCATAATTATTTTGATGAGAATACACAAACTGCAGTTTCCGAAATTAGGACTGATGTTCTCGTTTTAGATCCTAAGGAATTAAAAGATATTTTGTATTTAATTCCTTGCCCTAAATCACCACATGGTTGTGATGTGGATCCAACCGGTCAATATATAGTTGGAAGCGGAAAACTCGCAGCACTTATTCCTGTATTTTCTTTTGAAAAAATTCAGAAAGCAATTGCGAACAACGATTTTGAAGCGGAGTATGATGGTATAAAAGTATTAAAATACGAATCATGTTTGCACGGAGAAGTTAAAAAACCCGGACTAGGCCCATTGCATACCGAATTTGATAATGAAGGAAATGCATATACTTCATTTTTTGTTTCCTCTGAAATTGTAAAATGGAATGTAAAAAGTTTAGAAATTATCGATCGCGTTCCAACTTATTATTCCATAGGTCACTTATCAGTACCGGGCGGTCCAACTTCTAAACCTTGGGGAAAATATGTAATTGCCTATAATAAAATAACCAAGGATAGATATTTACCAACCGGACCTGAATTAAATCAATCAGCGCAATTATATAGTATAGATGGTGATAAAATGAAATTATTATTAGATTTTCCAACCATTGGCGAACCACATTATGCAGAAGCTATTCCTGCAGAGCTGATAATGCCGAATTCAAAAAAGATTTATAAACTGGAAGAAAATAATCATCCATACGCAACTAAACAGGAAAAAGAAACCAAAGTTGTTCGCGAAGGAAATAAAGTGCACATCTATATGACTGCAATACGTTCGCATTTAGTGCCTGATAATATTGAAGGAGTAAAAATTGGAGATGAAGTTTATTTCCATGTAACAAATCTTGAACAGGATTGGGACGTACCACATGGTTTTGCAATTAAAGGTGCAAATAATGCGGAATTATTAATTATGCCTGGCGAAACTCAAACTTTAAAATGGAATCCCGACAGAGTTGGAGTATTTCCTTTTTATTGCACAGATTTTTGCTCTGCCTTACATCAGGAAATGCAGGGATATATTCGGGTATCTCCGGCAGGATCAAATGTGCCTATAATTTTCAGTACCGGAAAAACTGCTGAAGCAGCAGCACCAACGGGCAAATAAAAAAAAATCTTTATTCACACCTAAATAAAAAGTTATGTGTAAATTAAAATATCTTCTCTGTATTACCGCAATACTTGCATTCTTTTATGGATGTAATGGTAATAAAGGAAATTCAAAGGTGGAGGAAGATGATACCACTATGGTTAAAAGCGGCGGACAAGAATCTGTAGTTGATGATGAATCACAAAAAGATGTTGTTAAAGTTGCAGTAAGTTCACCCGACCATACCACTTTGGTTGCTGCATTAAAACATGTGGAATATGTGGATGACCTTTCCAATGCAGGGCCATTTACTGTATTTGCACCAACAAATGCAGCTTTTGATAAATTACCGAAAGGAACGCTTGATGATCTTTTAAAAGAAGAAAATAAGGCCGTTTTAAAAAATATTCTGGAATATCATGTTGCGGTTGGAGGATATAAAACCGAATACATGCAGGATGGTCAGAATATCGGAATGGCAAATGGTGATAATATTAAAATTAGTATGTTGGGTGATAAAGTAGTGCTCAATGAAACAATAAATATTATTGCTACAATTCCCGCATCAAACGGAATTATTTATGTGGTGGATGGAGTGTTATTACCACCTTCCACTAAATAAATTTCACCAATTATGTATAGTTGGATCGGATTCCTCGCCGGTCCAACTTTAAAAAATCAGGCAAATGAAAAAAATGTCCACAGCTTCGAGAATCGGAGTATTAATTGCATCGCTGTGTTTTCTCGCTACATTTAAATTTCCATTTTGGGTTATATATCTCACTGCTCCGCAGTATCCGGAAGGTCTTACTCTATACATCTGGTTACATAAACTTAGCGGTGACCTGGAGATAATAAACGGATTAAACCATTATATCGGAATGGCCATTATAGATCAAAGTACTTTTCCGGAATTTAAAATTTTACCCTTTGCGATGGGATTTATTGTGCTTTCCGGAATATTAACTGCAGTTTTAAGGAATTGGAAAATTTTTTATGGTTGGACAATTTTTTTAGTATTGTTTTCAATTTTAGCATTGGTTGATTTTTATAGATGGGAATATGCTTATGGCCATAACCTCGATCCTCATGCTGCTATTCAGATTCCGGGAATGAGTTATCAACCGCCTTTAATTGGCTATAAACAATTATTAAATTTTGGGGCATATTCTTATCCGCACGGGGGCGGATGGTTTTATATTGCAGGTGTAAGTTTGGCATGTGTCATCTTAGGTATTCGTATCTGGCAAATTAAAAAACAAAATCGTAAATTATGAAATATTCAGGCATATCAGCATTAGTTGTTTTCTTCACCTTTTTATCCGCATGTAGTATAAAATCAAAACCAATAACAGAAGGTGTTGACACGTGTGAAAACTGCAAAATGACCGTAATGGAAAAAAAATACGCAGGAGAAATTGTCACAAATAAAGGAAGAACATTTATATTTGATGATCTCCAGTGTTTAAGCACTTATCTTTCGGTAAATAAGTTGCCTAAGGATGAGGTTAAATTTATACTCGTATCCGATTATTACCATCCAGACAAATTAATTCCTGCGGATAAAGCACTATTTTTTTATTCAGAAGAATTACATACACCAATGAATGGGAAAACTGTTGCCCTTTCCGACAGTGGAGGCCTTTCGAAAATCCAGGAGGAATACACCGGCATGTCACGACTGCTGATAGAGGTAATTCAATAAGTCCGCTAAATTATATTGTAAAATGTTTTCAGGCATATTTAAAATATTTCTTTTAGGATCGATGATCAGTGTTTTTACCATTGTTTCTGCCGATACTTTGTATGTAAAACAAGGTTCGAAATTATCTACAA
Organism: Bacteroidota bacterium; assembly: GCA_043727235.1. Classification (GTDB taxonomy): domain Bacteria; phylum Bacteroidota; class Bacteroidia; order Chitinophagales; family BACL12; genus UBA7236. Next base: position 23,689 of record JAYSYX010000246.1, on the reverse strand, counting down.
TTAAACAGGCAATAATTACTGCTCAACCTAATGATGTAATTCAAATTAACAGTGGAATTTATAAAGAGAGAAACATTCTGATTGAGAAACCTCTAACTATTGTTGGCGAAAAAGATGTGATAATAGACGGAGAAAACAAAGGGGAAATTTTCACTGTTGCCTCCGATCATGTTAACATCTCAAGGCTCACACTAAAAAATACAGGTTATTCCAGTTTGGACGACAGAGCGGCAATAAAGTTATTGTCTGTAAGTTTTTGTGTTATTGATGGCAATACCATTGAAAATACTTGTTTTGGCATTTATCTCCTGCAGGTTTCAAATTGTGTTATCAAAAACAATAATCTCAAGGCAAGTGCCGTGCAGGAGATCAGGTCGGGAAATGGCATTCATGTATGGAAAAGCGATAGTTTAACAATAAAAAATAATACGATAGAACATTACCGTGATGGACTCTATTTTGAATTTGTGACACATGCCGGAGTTTATGATAATATCAGCAAAAAGAATCTGCGTTATGGAATTCATTTTATGTTTTCCAACAATGATGAATATACCGGAAATACTTTTACCCAAAACGGTTCGGGAGTTGCCGTAATGTTTTCAAAAAATGTAACCATCAAAAAGAATATTTTCAGTTATAGCGAAGGAGGAGCTGCTTATGGAGTATTATTCAAAGAAATAACGGATGCACTGATAGAAGATAATATTTTTCGACACAATACTGTCGCGTTATATATTGAAGGATCAAACCGGTTAGTGATCAAGAACAACCTTTTAGAAGCAAATGGCCGCGCTTGCAGTATGCAGGCAAATTGTTACGATGTGCATATGTATCAGAATAATTTTATTGGTAATACTTTCGATATAGCAACAAACGGAAGCTTAAGCATGAACGACCTGAATGGGAATTATTGGGATAAATATGAAGGTTATGATCTCGATAAAAATGGTATTGGAGATGTTCCTTACACTCCTGTAAGTTTATATTCCGTTATTATTGAAAAAATGCCTTATTCCATATTATTATATCGAAGTTTAATGGTGTATTTACTCGACCGCTCTGAGAAAGTGCTTCCCGGCGTAGATGAAAGCCGCATTAAAGATCACAAACCATTAATGAAAGCAGTTGATCTATGATCAAAATTCAAAACATCAGCAAAACGTATAATAAATTAGCTGCATTAAATAATGTATCCGTTAATTTATTTCCTGAACAATCTGTTGCATTGATCGGCCCCAACGGTTCGGGCAAATCAACCCTCATGAAAAGTATTCTCGGTTTGGTTTTTCCCGATAAAGGAAGCATTGAGGTAATGGGAGAAAAAATAACTGTCACCGGAAATTACAGAAAAAAGATCGGATATATGCCACAGATCGTTCGTTTTCCGGATAATATGAAAGTGCAACAGTTATTTAATATGATTCAGGATATAAGAGAAGAGATAACGAATATTGATCGCGAACTAATTGAACAATTTGAAATAGGATTATTTATAAATAAACCATTGGGAGCTCTATCCGGTGGAATGAAGCAAAAAGTAAATGCAGCAATAGCTTTTATGTTCGACCCCGAAATACTTATTTTGGATGAACCAACCGCAGGTCTGGATCCACTCTCGGCAGAATTATTAAAGGAAAAAATTAAAAAGGAAAAAGAAAAGGGCAAACTCATTATAATCTCCTCACATATTTTAGCAGATCTCGAGGAAATTACAACACATGTAGTATACCTGATCGACGGAGAAATTGAGTTTTTTAAAAGTATGGAATCATTGATCAAAGAAACAGGTACTCAAAATTTAAGCAAGGCAATTGCAAAAATTATGACCGAAATAAAAGTATTACATGAAAATAATTAAATATGTATTTCTTGATATAATCCGCAATAAAATACTTATTGCCTATACTGTATTTTTACTCGCGATTTCGTTGGGGTTCTTTTCACTTAACGACAATCCCATTAAATCAATAAGTAGTTTACTTAGTATTGTACTAATTGTTCTTCCTTTGTTCAGCATCATTTTTGCAAGTTCTTATTATTACAATTCTTATGAATTTACTGAATTACTTTTAGCACAACCGGTAAAAAGAAAAAAACTTTTTATTAGTCAGTATTTTGGGGTAAGCATTTCACTGGCAGTTGCTTTTTTAATCGGATGTGGAATTCCTGTATTACTATTTGCACCCAATGCGGCGGGATTATTATTGATTTGCGGAGGAATAACACTCACCTTTGTATTTGTATCACTGGCTTTTCTGGCATCAGTATATGCACGCGATAAAGCCAAAGGAATAGGTGTTGCACTTTTATTGTGGTTTTATTTTGTTTTTATTTATGATGCGCTGGTATTAATTACAATGTTCGCTTTGAGTAATTATCCCATAGAAAAATTTGTGCTGGCACTTGCATTTTTTAATCCTGTGGATCTGATCAGAATAATACTGCTTATGCAGTTGGATGTTGCAGCAATTATGGGTTATACAGGAGCTGTATTCAATAATTTTCTCGGATCCGCCAATGGTATTATCTCTTGTTTTATCGCAATCGGATTCTGGATTTTAATTCCATTGCTAATCAGCTTGCGGAAATTTGTAAAAAAAGATATCTGAACTACCTTACCTTAAAACTATCACCCGGCACAAATATTTTGATCCTCACATTTTCAAATCGCAGGTAATTATTTTTATCTCTGGAAATATTGCCTCTGTTTTTCATATAGATAACCTGGCTCTCTCCTGCAACACTTGCTTTTTTACCCTGAATTACCAAAGCAGTGGCCTCATCAATACCCACACATAAAATGCCTGGGTATTCGCTCATAGCTGAAAACAATCTGTTATATCTGCTTCTTGCAACAAAATGCTGATCAACTATTAAATTCTCTGCTAAACCTAATCCTTCCTTAAATTCAATATTATTATCAACAATGGAATAAAAAGTGGAATAATATGTTGTATCCAGTAATTGATTTCCCGTTATCATATATTTGCTCATAACTGCAGCTCCTGCACTTGTTCCTGATATCACAGCTCCATTTTGATATGCCTTGTGAATTACATCATAAATTGGCGTTCCTATTACAATTTCCATGAATCTGTTTTGATCACCACCGGTTATAAAAATTAATTTAGCACCTAAAAGTGAATCCAACATTTTCTTATCATTCGCAGTTTCTTTCGTAAAATTTAAATTCGATATCGTATTCTTACAATATAATTCAATATCCCATTTAAAATAATAATATGAAGTATCCGGTTCTTCGCTCGACATGGGTAACACTGCAACATAATCATCAGGTGCAAGTTGTGCCGTTTGCATCATGGCCTTCATCAGTGCTTCTGTTCTGTCGCCCCCACCAATTATAAATAAACTTCCCTTCGGATGTTTTGAAGACTGAGAAAAAAGAGAAACCACACTGAATAATAATATCAGAATAAGTGCGTATTTTTTAATTGCCATCACTTCCTCATTAAGAATAAAATTAAATGAATTATTATAGTTTTTTGATCACCACACCATTTCTATGTTTTGAATAAAATAGAATTGTTACTGATAATCCTAATAATATACAAGCAACTACCTGATGCGAAACTCCCAAAAATATCGGAATTTTTTCAGTACTTCCCAACAAGGTAAATACACCTAATAAAAATTGCAGACACAAAACCAATAGAAAGATGCTGTTCAATTTATGTATTCTTGCAGAAGTGTATTTTCTGTTTTGAAACCAGAAACCAATAATCGCCAACGATACAATAATTGCAAAACTGCGATGCATAAAATTAATCTCAGTGCTTAAGGCTACTAATTTATCCGCAGAAAAAATTCCATGAAATGCACCATCAGGAATTATTTTTCCATTCATAAGAGGGTAGGTATTATATAATCTTCCGGCATCAGTGCCAGCCATTAATCCACCGAGACCTATCTGAATAAGGATTAAAACGATGATCCATTTTATTGATCTGTTAGCGCCCGGATGATCAGAAACCACATTCGTTTCTCTGTAGGATAAGGCCAACCATATCAAATACATAAAAACGATCAAGGCAAGCAATAAATGTATGGTAAGTTTCGACGGATCAACCCATGGATCTCCTTCTAGTCCGCTGGCAACCATGATCCATCCGACAAATCCTTGTAATCCACCCAAAAGAAAAACAATTGCTAATTTTTTTATCCACGCTACATTAAATTTCTTTTTAATAAGAAAATAAATAAATGGAAATAAAAATACAATGCTGATCAATCTTGCCCAGTTGCGATGGATGAATTCCCACCAATAGATCTTTTTAAATTGATCTACATTAAAATCACTGTTTATTTTTGAATATTGAGCGGAAGATTGGTAGGCCTGAAATTCTTTATCCCATTCGGCTTCATTTCCCGGAGGTAAACTTCCCATCACTACATCCCATTCTGCAATTGAAAGACCAGATTCTGTCAAACGGGTGATACCACCAATCATTACCTGAATTAATACCATCACCACTCCTGTCCACAACCAGATACGAACTGCCTTCATTCTTTCAAATTTATGCAAAATTAGGTCAGAGAAACAAAACTTTGTCCTTGTGTTGAAATATGGGCCATTTTTCAACCATTCCAGGGTATATTACAAATTAAATAATTTGTGATGTTATAATTCTAGTTTGTGCTGTTATATATTTGTTACAGGATTCGAACCGTAAAATGTTGATACGGTTGATGAATTATAAAAAATTAAGCATATGAAAAACCTGATACATAACTCAGCACTGCTTTTCGCAGCGTTTATATTACTGATTTCCTGCAGCAAAGAGCTTACTTTAGAGGAAGAAATTTCAGACGAAGCAAGCGCCCAATATGCGGTGGGAGGAATTTTTGCTAAAAAGGCCCCGAAATTTAATGGTATGTTCAATACCTATGGCAATGGATGGACTGGTGGTGATGCAACCTATTCAGTTGCCTTGCCCGATGGGAGGACAGTTTGGATGTTTGGGGATTCTTTTTTAGATACCGTTTACGCTGACTTTTCACGCCCGGGAACTGAACTTATTCGCAACTGTTTTGTGGTGCAATCCGGAGCAAGTTTAACTACTTTAGTTACAAACACAATTGAGGATCCCGATGCCTTTGTAACAACTCCCGATCCGGTTAATGAATGGTATTGGCCCGGAGATGGAACTGTTATCGGCGAAACACTTTATGTATATATGGAATATTTTATCAGGACCGGAGGAGGAATTTTCGATTTTCATTATGTGCGCACCGATCTTGTTGCATTCAGTTTACCAGACCTTACAGAAATTAGCAGGACTCCCGCATTTGAGGACGAAAATATAATTTGGGGAGCAGCTTTAATGGAGGATGGAGATTACATATATGTTTATGGAGCAGAAGAAACGGCATTTACAAAATACGCGCACGTTGCTAGAATTCCTGCCGATAATATTTATGGAACAAAAGAATTCTGGAACGGAACAAGTTGGTCCACAACTGAACCCGCTTCAACTGTTGGAAGATTAGAAAAACAAAGCGGATTACCGGTAGATGTTTCCGCACAATATGCTGTATTTTATACTGCCGGAAAATATCGTTTAGTAACGCAGGAAGGATTTTTAGGCCCGACAATTTATACCTGGGAGTCTACTACACCAAAAGGCCCGTGGAAATCACGCCAAACTGTGTATGTAACCCCCGAAACCGGTGGCGATCTATTTACATACAACGCTTATGTACATCCTCAATTTGTATTAGCAGATGGCTCATTATTATTATCATACAACGAAAATTCTTTCAATTTTTTCGATCTGTTTGACGATGCAAGGATCTATAGGCCGAAGTTTGTGTGGTATAAGTATTTGTGATGTTTCGATTTAATTTTTGGAATTTTTGATTAATGCCTTATCAAGAGTAAAAGGTCATTAATTAAAGTTCGACAATATATATCTGAAGTATAAATATATTAGGATTAATTATATTTATTTTTCATGATAATTATTAATTCACGGTTTGGGTGAGCATTATAAAATTGCGATTCACCTAATATCGATTGATTTGCAAAAAGATGATATTTAATTCTACTTTTAGAATAAAAATTATGTTTTAATGTTGTTATAAATAAAGAAACTTTTTTTATAACAATCCCTTCAGATCCTCCAGCGTATTAGCATCCTCCATTTTTTTATCCTTTCTCCACCTTAATATTCTTGGAAAACGAACTGCAACTCCGCTCTTGTGCCGACCGGATAATGCAATTCCTTCAAATCCGATCTCGAATACCAATTGCGGTGTAACAGTGCGCACCGGCCCAAATTTTTCCAGTGTATTTCTTTTTACAAAATTATCCACTTCGCGAATTTCCTTATCTGTTAGTCCGGAATATGCTTTGGCAAATATTACCAATTTTTTTTCAATTCCTGAAGTATCCCAAACAGCAAATGTATAATCCGTATACAGGTCAGCTCTTCTTCCGCTGCCTTTTTGTGCATAAATTAAAACAGCATCTGTGGAATATGGATCTACTTTCCATTTCCACCAATTTCCTTTTTTTCGTCCGACCTGATAGGGAGAATTTTTTCGTTTTAACATGATACCTTCCGAAAAATGTTCACGGCTTTGTGTTCTAATTTCTGTTAATTGTTCCCAACTCTCAAAAATTATTTCCGGTGATATTACCATCGGATAAACAGCATTCAAATCAGTTATTATTTTCCTTCTTTCTGATAATGGGTTTTCTCTGATATCCTCATTATTAAATTCCAGAATATCATAAACAATAAATGCCACCGGAGCTTCCTTTAATATTTTTGCGGTAATATTTTTTCTCCCGATACGTGTTTGTAAAACAGCAAAGGGCAAAGGATGACCATTTTCATAACAAATGATTTCTCCATCCAAAACAATTCCATCCGATAAATGATCTTTTAATATCTGCAATTCCGGAAATTTTTCAGTAACAAGATCTTCCCCGCGACTCCATAGAAAAATTTCATTTTTTCTTACGATGAGTTGTCCTCGTATTCCATCCCATTTCCACTCTGCCTGCAAATCTTTTGGTTCACCAAGAGAGGCAACTTCACCTTCAATTGGATATGCGAGAAAAAAGGGATAGGGTTGTGAGATATCTGTGTGAATTCTGTCTTCAAAAATTAAATTGTGATAGGTAAGATCAGAAGGATTCCAATTACCTGCCATGCGATGAGATAATATATTGCTTGAAATTCCGGTTAATTCGCTTAATGCATTAATTACCATTTTTTCAGAAACTCCTATGCGAAATGCACCGGTAATTAATTTATTGAATGCAAATTTTTCTGCAGTATCAAATGATCGCCAGGCAGCTAAAAGAAACTCTTTTCGATCTTGTTCCTGTTGTTTACTAATATGCTGAATTTTTTCTATCCACTCACTTAAACTACCATTGGAAACTCCCGTGGGTTGTGGTAATAACAATGCAATGGTTTCGGAAAGATCACCTACGGAGTGATAACACTCTTCAAATAACCATTGAGGTAAACCGGTTGCTTCCATTGCCCATGTTCTTAATTGGGTATGATTAACCTGACGCTTTATTTTTCTTCCGCTCAATAAATAAATTGCCCATATCTTATCCTGATCTGATGCATTTTCGAAATAATCTTTTAAAATGATAATTCTATCATTCGTTTTATTTGTCTGACTCAGATTTGAAAATAATTCTGCAAATAATTTCATTGTTCCGCATTTAAATCAGTCTCAGCAGTTGTTGTTTCTCCGGTAAAATATGTTTCCAGTTCATGCGCATCAATTCCTTTTTCACGTAACCATTTTACAAAAGTTGCGGTGTATCCATGGGTTATAAAAACACTTTCTGCACCGGTGCCACTTATTACTTCATTCAGTTGTTCCCAGTCGGCATGATCACTCATAACAAATCCCCGATCAATTGCTTCACGCCGTTTGTTTCCTCTTACTTGCATCCATCCGCTGCAATAACCAACAGTATAAGGAGAAAATTTTTTCATCCATGGAGTTCCCAAAGCACTTGATGGAGCAACTATCATCGCATTTTTATATTCTGAAGCTGGAATTTCCGGACTTACCCTTTCAAAATGATCCAATTCTAAACCTGCACCTCTCAACGCCTCATTAATATTATACACTGCACCATGTAAAAATATCCTGCCAATATTTTTATCTACATTTTTAAGAATTCTCTGTGCCTTACCCAAAGCATATCCAATGAGTACAGATGTTTTATTTTGACTGATATTATTTTTCCACCAGGAATTTATTTCATCAAATATTTCTGTTTGCGGTTTCCATTTAAATATGGGAAGTCCGAAGGTAGATTCAGAAATAAACGTATGGCATTGCACCAATTCAAAATCGCCGCTTAATCCGTCATTTTCCGTTTTATAATCTCCACTCACAACTAAAACCTGTCCATTTTTTTCAATCCGTATCTGTGCCGATCCCGGAATATGTGCAGCGGGATGTAGCGAGATTTGCACACCATTTATCATCACCTTTTCACCATATTCCACACTTTCGCAATTTATATCTGGAGAAAGACGATATTTTAATATCGGCTTCGTGTAATGATGGCACAAATAACTCCCGCTTCCAAACCGCGCATGATCACTGTGACCATGCGTTATAATACATCGCTCCACCGGTTTCCATGGATCAATATATACCTTTGCTTCGGGTATATAAATCCCACTGTCAGTCATTTCGAATAATTGTTTCAATGGTTTATATTGATAGGATTTATTAATCTATGTATATACATATAATTATACTATTTTAGTAATTGTAGTTATGTAACGGAGGGAGAGGGAAAAGGTTGTGGGGGAAGGGAAATATATGTGAAAAAATTATGCAACAGGAACGATAATACCCTTTCGGTTTTTTGATAAATTAATATCTAATGGTCAAGTAAACCGACCTTGCAAAGGAAAAAAGTAAATAGAAAAGAAATTTAAATTGTAATGTTTGATTAAAAATATAAAAGCATGGAAGAATTACTTTTCAGTTTGGAAATTCAAGTCAAATTGACTCCAATTACAAACCATAAGTTTTATAATTACAATTCCTCATCAACAAAATGCAATCCCTCGTTTTTCAGAGAAGAGTAATTCAATTTTATCAAAGTACTGCCCAACATCATTTTAATCGCCTTTTTCCCGGCCGTAGTTTTAAAATAATGCTCCCTTTTCATCGCATCTTCTTTAAATAAATAATACTCACAAAAAATTAATTTCACCGGTCTTCGTTTGGCGGTATTGCTACTTTCACCATTTTGGTGTTCCCGCAATCTTCGCTGCAAATCGGAGGTGAAACCAGTGTAAAGCATGTTATCCTTTTCACAGAAAAGGATGTACACGCAAAAGGGAAGTGGTGCATGCATTTTTAAGGAATAAGGATAGAAAATTAGTGATTTAAAATCAAAATCATAATTATTTTTCCACCAATTTTATACGGTTGAATGCTTCAGCCCCGAAGCAGAGCTCGTGCCTCGCTCGCTACGGGGCACCCTAAAGTGAAAAAGCTATGTGCACCGCACATAGCTTTTTCTACTTTAGGGTGGTGTGGGGCGGGATCGAACCGCCGACACAAGGATTTTCAGTCCTTTGCTCTACCAACTGAGCTACCGCACCTTTATTAAAATGTCATGGATTTTTAATCCTTTGCGCTACCCTCGTCCGTCAACTGACGGAAACTGAGCTACCGCACCTTTATTTAAGGGACTGCAAAGATATATTTATCCCCCCTATTTTCCAATAATATAGTTATTTACAGAGAACTTTTCAGGGGAAACTATGTCATAATAGGCATTGTAGGCAGTGTGGCGCACTACTAATTCGTCGAAGTTGACGGGGGAATTGTCGCTGCAACAGATGCGGATTTTTTTTATGGAGGATACAATTTCATAATTTTCTGAAGCTCGTACCCACCCCTCGCAAATATCGGTGGAAAGGGTTGGTGCTACGGAGGCTTCCCTTAATATCTCATCTTTTTCATTCAGGAAATAAATTTCAATATAAGGATAGGCCATACTGTGAATGCCGGAGTTGGCCCAAAAGGATACTTCTATCCAATAGGGTTCATCAGTTTCTAAGTTGATCTCAGCCATGGGTTTTATGGTTTTGTCAGATAAAAAAGAACCTTTCCCCATAAATGAATTCGCATTCACCAGCTCATCAAAGTTGTTTCTGTAAAAAAGTTTTAATGGTTTTTCGGAAAAATAGGGAAAACCATTATTACTGTATTCCTTTAACGAATCTTGTATCAGCGAATGATCCCAAATTGCAATTTTATCGCCCTTCTCATTTAATACTTTTGTATCAAATGCATAAAATGTAAACCCATCTTTTTTTGCAACTTCCACAGAATGATCTACAATAAATTGTTCTCCAGTATTTAATGGCCGATTTAATACTGCCAGCAATAATTTTTGCGCAGCGAATACACCCTCTTCACTGTAGTTATTAATATAGGGATGAGAAACAAGCTGCACATTATTTAAAGTTTGTGAAAACGAAGTGCGACTCATCATATAATTTACTAAAGGTAACTTTAAATCATAGGATATTTTCATTGCACTTCGAAAACCACCTGCCGTTCTTTCGACATACAGCTTTTCTGAACCCTGAAAAAAGGATGGCAAAACTAAAATGGCATCAAAATTCTCTGCCTTTAATTCTGAATCTGAAAAAATATCGGCATAATTATTTGAAGATGGTTTAAATGGATTTATTTCATTATTTTTTTGCATGGCTTCGGCAGTGCCAACAAAATAATTATAGGTATCGGATATTTGAATAGTTAATAGAATGGCAAGAAAAATATAGGCCACAATAACATTTCGTTTTTGAATTTTCTTAAACAAAATATAAATCAGCACGGAAAGCGAAATTGTATATATAAAATAAAATCCCCATGCAAACCTGCCGGGCGAACGAAATTGTTTTAAGGGCGTAATTACGTCGAGCAAAAACTCCATATTCCAACTAAAGGGATAGGACATGGAAAATAATAATAACAGAACCGACGAAAGTAACCAGGTTCCCATATCACCGGGGAAATTTATGTATGAACGAAAAAATGAACGTTTATAGATCAATCGTTTTAAAAATATAAATGGCAGTATAATTAAAAAAAACAAACCTGTAACTCCAACATATGCATAACCTTCCGGATTGAATGGCAATAAATGGAAAATTCGAAAAAATTGATTTCTGATTGTTCCGTCCAAAGGCAAAAAAACAGATTGAAAGGATGCTTTATACAGAAAAAATCCATAAGGACTTTCAGGACGATCGGAAATGTTATCCGTAAAATGCATAAAAAGAGTAATAAATACTACGGGAATTATTCCTGCTCCAATGTGAAAAAGTATCTGCTTAAAATTTCTTTTCCTTTTAAATAAGAGGATAAGCACATGAAATAAAATGAACATGGATCCTATCAATAAATAATACATATGAAGAAATCCAAATAATATAATAACTCCGATAAGTAATATCCATCGCGAAATTTGGTATTGATATTTATCTAACAATAAGATCAGATACCAAATAAGTGGAATAAATAAGGCATAACCCAGTGCAAAATGCCCCCAAAACCTGTCGAGTTGCGGATTCATTAAACCTATTAATATAGACGCAATAACTGCAAAATAGGGAGGCAATGCGTAAAAACGCATTATCTTATAAATGAAAAATACACAAAAGAAAAGGGAAACAAACAACAATATATTCATTATTCCAACTGTATAATTGGAAATAGAAAATAAATTATTATCAATAAAATTTAATACCCATGACAATAAAGGTTGATTGTCAGTAAATACTACATGTTCGCCATAAGGATAATTCATTCCAGTAAAATGGGTTCCATTATCATTATCCACAAACCAGGCGGGAGAATAATAGTTTTTTACTGCATCACCTCCAGTGCTTAGCAAATATGTGTTAGGATGAAATATCACTTTACTCCATACAACACTGATGATCGCTATCGTTAAAACAGATAGGATCAATACAGGGTTCCGCAGGAGCTTTTTCATTCGTTTAAAATTAAAAGCTTTTAAAGAATATTTTCAGAAAGTTAAATCCCTCACTTAACAATATGCCGCTGCGCATACTGCTGAATTGTATATTTTCCTTTAATTCTATTTCAACCGGTACCATTTTAACTTCCTTTTGCCGGGAAAGAAGAAATATAAACTCCAGGTCGAAAAGATAACGATCGATGGTGGTTTTTAGGAAGATGTTTTTGCCCTTTGTATTAAATCCTTTTAATCCGCACTGTGTATCTGATATCTTTAAACGCAAAATATTCTTACTGCCGGCACGCAAAATTTTTGAAATAAATTTTCGTCCCACAGGCACATGCGAATAATAATTTTTATCCTTTATTCCCACAGCAATATCCGTAGCACCATTTTTAAGATGATCATAAATTTTAATAAAACTATTGGTTGTATAAGGAAAATCAATATCCGTATAAATGCAAATATCAGCATCAGAAATTTTTATTCCTTCTCTTAAAGCGTATCCTTTTCCCTTGTTTATTGTGTAGTTAATATTAATAAACAACGGAATATTATCTTTTAATTTTTGAATTTCCAAAGATTGAAACGAAGCAGAAGTGGAACCGTCGTTTACCAGAATTATTCTGATATTAATATCCTTTATTCTATCATTAATTTCCTTAAACACCCGAATAATATTTTCTGCCCAATTTATAGAAGGATTGTAACAGGGTAAAATAATATCGAGGGAAGTTGCTGTCAATTATTATTTGAATAAACCGTAACGAACTATACAATATATGGCGCGCACTCCATCCTTCCAGTTTATTTTTTTACCTTCAGCATATGTTCTGCCATAATAAGAAATGCCCACTTCATAAATACGTATGCCCTTAATTTTAGCCAATTTTTGTGTCAGCTCAGGTTCAAAACCAAATCTGTTTTCTTTTAATTTAATTGATTTAATAAGATCGGTTCGCACGAGTTTATAACAGGTTTCCATATCCGTTAAATTCAGGTTGCTGAACATATTTGAAACAGCAGTTAAAAAACCATTACCTATCGAATGCCAATAAAATAAAATGCGATGTGCATTACCTCCACTAAACCTGGAGCCATAAACCACATCAGCACCCCTCTCTAAAACGGGTTTTAATAATAAGGTAAATTCATTGGGATCATATTCAAGATCTGCATCCTGCACTATGGTAAATTCGCCGCTGGCATTTTTTATACCTGTGTGTAATGCTGCTCCTTTACCTTTATTAGTTTCGTGGTGAAAAGAACGAATATTTAATTGAGGATGTTTATCAATAAACTCCTGTAACCTGGTGGCAGTTTTATCTTTGGAACAGTCGTTTACAACAATAATTTCCATTTCGATATTATCCGGTAAAACAACTTTTGAAAGTGTCGCCAGAATGGTTTGAATGGTGTTCTCCTCGTTATAGGCGGGAACTATTACACTTAATTTTTTTACTTCCATGTGTTCGAGAAGTAAAAATAAAGCATTCTTTCCGTTATTGGAAAACTGAACTAATCAGCAATATTGAAATAGGGATCTTTATAGATTATTTAACCTCCGCGTTCAAAGGAAGTTTGACCTCAAAAATTTCGCCTTTTTTAACGGTAAGCAAATTTGAGCGCAACCATGGGTTGTAATATTTTACCATTTTATATGTTGTATTGTGTTGCTCAGCGAACTCTGCAAGATTTAAAATTGTAGCATCTACTTTTACAGTTTTAAATTCCCATGGATTATAAAGATCTTCCTTACTTAAAAAGAAACCGTAATCCTGACTATTCTCATAAATTAATTTAAAAGCAAGTGCTCTGAATATATATCTTGAAGTTTCATCCTTTAAATAAAGATCATAATAACTTTCTGCATTCTGATAGTCAACAACTCCTTCTATACCACCCATACCTGCATTATAAGAGGCGGCAGCCAAGGTCCAGTTTTTGAATTTTGCATGGGCATCTTTTAAATATTTTGTTGCAGCTAATGTCGATTTTTCCATATCGTAACGTTCATCCACTTCTGCTGTTACTGTAAGTCCATAATTGATAGCGGTGCCTTTTAGAAATTGCCAATAACCATGTGCCTCCGCCGGTGAAACAACATTGCGCAATCCGCTTTCCGCCATTGCGAGATATTTAAAATCGTCGGGGATATTATTTTCTTTTAATACCTTTTCAATAATAGGAAACCAACGATGTGCAAGTTTAAGATTCTGAATTGTATTTGAATGCCAGTAACCATTTACCGTTAATTCGCGGTCCATTCTCTCCTTCACTTCAAAATCATGTAATGGCACAGGCTCACCGGCAAATGAAATAGCATCAGGAACCTTGGCGGCATAATATTTAATGGTGTTTACATCATCAGCAAGCGTACGTAAAGTATCTGAGGACTCAACGATCGCGTTTTTATCATTTTTAATATCCGAATTTCCGGAAACTGCATATCCGATGAATATTGCTATTCCCAAAAAGGCACCTAATAATATGTAATGAATTTTTTTCAATGCTTTATTTTTTTTTGTAAACGGGAACAGTGGAACAAGGTTCTCCGTACATGATACTTTTTGCTACCGGTCTTAATATTTTTGTGATCTCTAAATATGCATCCACAGGCACCGGTTTATCGCTACATCCTTTTATAACGACACGCTGATCAATAAATTGTGTGAGATCCAGTTGAGAAAGTGCATCGGAATAGATCCTTTTTATTGCATCTTCCACATTTCCCAAAATAACAGTTTCTGCAAAAGGTTGGGCATTTGCCGCAACAAGCATGTAAGCCCAGTTTGGAATAATGGCATCGGCTGAACAATAAACTGCGAGATTTTTACCGGAATACTGTGTCCATGCAATTAAAGCGAGCGCTTCGCGAAAGTCTTTCTCCTTGAGTATCAACCCTTTAAATAGATAATCCTTCAGATCAAAAGCAACAATTTTCTCCTTTTCGGGAAACAATGTCTCGAGATCGAATGTTACAATTCCACTTTGCGCTACCTTATTAATGAGTTCCACCTGCTATATTTTATACCTGCACAACGGATATCATCACATAAAAGTTTTTTAATCGCCAAATTGATAGCGATTATCTACTACTTCGGCTTTATCCTTGAGTTCGAAAAGAAGTCCTTGATTTTGTTGAACCATTGCCTGCTGTTGTTGCTGGGGTTGATATTTATTCTGGAATGAATACATCAATTGATTCTTATTCATGGAATAATCCGTTGTTTCCGGTGCTGGCGTAATATTGATCAATTGTGCAAGGAATACTCCGCGATTTCCTGCGACAGGTTTGGTCATTTTACCTGCTTCAACCCCGAATACCGATCCTATCACCTTGGGTTCACGGCCTATCATCGGCGCGGATGGAGATGCAATGCTCGCATTAGAAACCGAATCAACACGTATCCCCAATTTAGCTGCAATAGCCTCTATAGAAGCTCCTGATTTCATGGCATCATTAAATTTCTGCGTCAGCATCTCTCCTTTTTTCTCCATGATAACTTCACGTTCCACCTGTTCCTTTATGTTTTCTAATTCTGCTATTCCATTCACTTTAACATCTTTTACATAAGCCACTACCACACGGTTTGACATGTTAAAATATTTGAATTCATCCTTTTCGGCATCGAATGCCCAAATTATGATCTCTCTTGTATCAGTAAGACCCGGGATCTCATATTGGTTTTTTGTTAAGGGCTGCGTTACTCGCTTAAATAATTTCATTTCTGTAACACCCTGCTCAAATGTTTCCGGTGTTTGGTATTTATCAAAAAAGGAATTGGCGACCTTTTCCAAAGAATCAATTGTTACTGTTCCCGGAGTTACGCGTTTGCTTAAAACTGCCATCGTTACAAAATCTCTGCGATTTTTCACTTCCGTAATTTCAACTATATGATATCCATAAGGGGCTTTCACTATACCAACTTCTCCAACCTTACCAGTTTTAAATAAATAATCTTTAAATTCGGGAACATAACCTACAGAGGGGGTAACCCATCCCAGATCGCCACCAAGTGCTTTTGAATCGGTATCATCGGAAAAAGTAGTGGCCAATTGTGTAAAATCACCACCGGCAGCTAATAATCCTTGAAGACTGTCAACAAGATTTTTTGCTGTAACAGAATCGCGATTTTCATTAATAGAAATAACAATATGTTGAGCCGCAACAGAGTCTAACATATTCTGTCTGTTCTTCAATTTTGCAATTTTATAAGAACCACCGCTAAAATATGGACCTATTAAAGAACCAATATTTTTAGAATAAAAAGAATCCACTACGTTTGAATCGATATCCATTTGATAAAGATCAGAGCGACTATAATTTGCATAACCATATCTGTCCTGATCTTCAGAACGGGTTGCTATAAAAATTGAATCGTTTTTTGCTGCCTTCATTTTTTCAACGCTGGCCATAAGGTTTGCAAGAGTAGCTGCACTATCTGCTGCTGTAGGAGTGAATTCCCAACTTACATATTCCACAACCCTTCCCTCTGTTTGTTTGTATTTATTTTTATGCTCGTTGTAGTAAGATTTTAATTCAGCATCCGAAACAGTGATTGTTGAATCGGCTATCTGATCGTATGGAAGTGTAATTACTTTAAAGTTTGCTCTGGTATTTCCAAGTGTATAATTCCTTTTTGCCATCCATTCAGGAACATAAGTGGCTTGTGTAAAAAGCGACATATATTTTGATTGCATATAATCGCGTTTTGCAACTTTTTCTCTGGAAATAAATTGATAATACTCCTGACGCATCTGCGGATTATTCTGTTGCGCTTCCTGATCGGAGATCTGACTTACCCAATTTGGAAGTACACTTGCATCATACTGTCCCGTTTGAGAAAGTCCGATATAGTAATTTTTTATAACCGGATGTGGATCAGGTCCATAAATAAGGTTGCTGAATTCATCTTCAGTAACTGTTATACCCAGCTTTTCAAGTTCTATTTCTACAATCTTCTCATTTATAAACTCTGTCCAGGCCTTTTCTGATATCCCGAATTGTGTTCTTGCATCCAGCTGATATTGCCCTTGCTCATATGCCAATACCTGATTGTTAAAGGTTAGATATTCTAATACCGATTGGCCACGACGGTCAGCAAACTCAACCTGCGTAATTTCCTGTCCAGAAACTTCAGCATAATCCGGAACCTTATTCTTATTGAACATTCCGGTATTGGAATTGGTGGCATCCTGTAATAAAAAGCCTACCAGTGCTATGGTTATAAAGGCAACTACCACCCATGAATACTTGCGAATCTTTGAAATGAGCATAACGTTCTTGTCCCTTTTAATTTATATTGGGGATGCAAAGGTAGTGGATGCAATGTGGAAAACAAAACAGAATAACGAGTTCTGGGTTCTGAGTTTTGCGTTTGAGGTTCTGAGTTCGGGGTTCGGGGTTCTGAGTTGGGACTTACTCACCACTCGTCAAATGAGTAAAGAGGGATGAGTAATGAGTAGATCTTAGTAGGATTAAACAAATACGACTGCAATTGACTATTAGTAAGGTGTTAACATCTAGAAAAATACCCCCTTTTAAAACCTTACATTCCTTCCTTCCTTTTTTCTTTCTTAGAACCTTCCCCTTCGATTCTTCGAATCTTTCATTCCCTTCCTTCCTTCACCTTCGAATCTTCTCCCTTCGATTCTTCCCTTTTCCTCCTATAATACTCTTCCTGATACTTCCTGTTTTTCTTTTTGAACCAGTACATAAATGCAGCCACACAGGTTGTAAAAACAGTTATATAAATGTAATTTCCATAAGCCTGTCCGTTAGAGGAACGGATGATCACCATGGTTAATGAAATGACTGCGGCAACTAGCCACATCACTTCAAATATTTTCATTAATTTCAAATAGTTCTTCATACACTTTATTAATATAATTGCAACTTAAACCACCTTCTAAAGTTCGGTTTATTCTTCCGCATCCATGGCATCCATTTCTGTGCGAATTGTTCCCTGGGGTTTTTTTATTCTATAGGTGGTGAGTTGTTCATCGGCTTCCATTCCCTCACCATAAATAACCTGATCAGGGGTTGTGATCTTTACAAATTTTTCGGAATAAATGATATGATTTTTTTCATCCCAAATTAATTCTTCAGTACTGAGATGTTCATTATTTTCATTTACAACCTGCACATCATTTCGCATGATGGTTTTCATTTCATTTTCATAACGAATGCCGTAATTAGCCGTAAGATTACTGGTAACACGCAGACTATCATTATAAAAATCCACCTTTAATCCATCGTTGAATTCTGTGTAGGGATTATCGGTCAAAAACCGGGTTACCGTTGGAGCAGTTACGCGAACTTTTACATTGCCGTATTCGCTGTAAAACAATTCAATATTTTTTCCGCGTTCAACTCCGGGTTCTGCAAGTTTTGCCGCATTGTTCACTTCATCAATATCATTTACACAGGATGATAAAAATATCATCGTTAAAATAATTAATGATGTAATTATATTACGACCTAACTTTTTTTGCAGATGAAGAAAATATTTTTTCAATGTATTGAACCCGCCTTTTAAAGAACCTGATATTATAAAAGTAATAAAAAATATTTGAATAATGTTTTAATATACAATTATTTTTTACACAAGAGTCCGGGAAATTTAAAATTTACGGGAAGATTCATTAATTCAATTTAAATTTTCTGAACCAACCGGAATCTACCAGCGTAAATCCAACTCCGAAATTATAATAGGTTTCAGAAATATCTGTATTGCTTCCTCTTTGACCTACATTCACAAAAACATTCATTCGGGAACTTCTGAAAGACGGTAATACATTATCCCCAAAACCCAATGGAATTGATGTTCCCGCAGTAATTCCGATATCATTTAATTGCACTCCGTCAACAATAAGATTGCTCATTCCGGAATATCCGCCAAGTCGCAATGCCCATGCCGCATTTCTTTCTTTTTTTATTTTAGGGATGAATTCCATCGATACTGAAGCTCTCCAACTATCACCTAAAATACCTGCATCCTGAAATCCCGCATATTCACTCCACATTGTTCGGGAATATTGCGCTCCAAGTGTAAATTGATTTTTGTTTTCAGTTTCCGTGGAAAAAAAACTAAAAGAAAGTCCGCCTTGAAAAGATGCGGGTATAATTATATTTCCTGAAGTATCAGGTTGAGAATAAATAGTGTCAGTAATAAATTCGAAATTACCACTTTTCTGCACATTAGTCCATACAATGGATTGTTCACCTTTAACCGTTAATTCAGGACTCATAGCAGCTCCGAATCTCCAGGTTAAAATATCTCTTTTTGTTCCATTTTTTCTGATAAATTGTTTTTGGTATCCCACTCCATAATTAAACATCCCACCGCTAATTCTACTTGTATTTGTGAGTTTAGTTGTTTGCGAATTAAATAATTCGGGAAATGAAGCATAAGTAATACTTGATAAAGAACCAAAAAGTTGTGCCGCATTTCCGCCTATACTGAAAATATTTGCAGAAATAACTGTATCCATTCTTTCCTTGATCTTTTTTACGTTAGTTACGGTATCAGTTTGATATTTATATCCGAGTCCGCCATAAACCTGATATAAACTTCCGTCACCAACATAATTATATTCAATTGTTCCGAGTTGAGGATCATCAGTAGGCACTTCTTCAAAAATGCTGTATTGAAATCCGCTGTATGGCAGAAGTCCAAAACTCATTCCGAATTTATGGCGTCTTAATTGTCGCATAAGCGGAAATCCGAAAGCCATGTAAGAAAGATTGCCATCGCCTGAAGTAAATTGTTCACTTTCACTTTTAAGAGTAACCACATTTCCATAAGCTCCGATATCAAAAGTGGCAAAATTCAGTTCAGAATAAGATGCAGGATTTTGGTAATTAATATTTGTAGGTGTAAAATACGCAGCCGAAAAACCTCCCATTCCATTGGAAGCTCCAAAGGTGGTTGGAAAGATATTTCCCAATCCATATCTGGAATACGGAGAATTAACCTGAGCCGATAAAGTGGATATGGTAAAAACGGTAATTAATAGTAACAGTCTTCCGAAACGCATCAGTTTTGATTCAAATTATAATTAAGAATAGAGTTCAAACCTTCTAAAACCAGATTTGGGAGTGCAAATATCTGCCTTTTAAGATGCAAATCAAAGAAATGTGTGTCTCCGCCTGTAATAACAACAGTTAAATCGGGATATTTTGATGAATAAGCCTCAATCATGCCCTGAGTTTCAAATATTACACCATTGTATGTTCCTGATAACATGGATTTGTTTGTGGTATCGCCGGTAAGCGAAATGTCTTCAATGGGATTTTCCATTAACGGGTGTATTAACGGCAATCGTGCCGTAAAATTGTGCATGGCCTGAAGTCTCATGTTCAATCCCGGCGAAATGGCACCACCCAAATACTGATTTGAGGCATTAACAAAGTCGTATTTTATGCAGGTACCCGCATCAATAACTAGCACATTGGAATTTGGGAAACGGGCATTTGCTCCTACGGCAGAGGCTAATCTGTCCTTTCCCAATGTATCAGGTGTTTTGTAAAGATTTATGATAGGAATAGCTGTATCCTTAGTTAGAGAATAATGCTTAAGTTTTTTATTAAAAACAGATTCGAAGTCCGAATCGGGTAAATCAACTGAGGAAAGTAAGGATGCGGAAATATTATAATCATTAAAGAGAGCCTGAATATCTTCAATGGCAAATTTCTTGCGGATTAACTGAAATACAAGGGAATTTCCATCAAAAACAGCGCATTTGTGTTTTGTATTGCCAAGATCAAGAACGAGATTCACGGTGTGAAATTCGTAAAAAAAAAAGCTTTAGCCCTATATTTTGGTGAAAACGGCGAGAAATTCCGAAGCGAAACCCTCCTTCTGCAATAAATCCGGCACTTTAAAAAGCTACTTTCGTTTACCTGCTTCTTCTTTATAAGTAGTATAACAAATTACAAGGTCGGCTTCACTTCGCCATTCGGTGTAGTAAACTAAAATATCAGCTTCGGTTTTCCATTCGGTGAAAAACCAAATGCCGGAATCTTTTTGAGCATCACTTTTCCAATCACTTTTAAAAACGATGATGTCAGCCTCAGAAGGGTTTTCGGTAACGTAAACCTTCTTATTTGCTTCATTTTTCCAGTCTGTGGTGTATATCACCTGACTTTTGACTTCAGTAATGAAAATAACAAAGGCAGTAAATAATAATAATTTGGAAGCTTTCATTGTATGCGTCTATTTGGTTTAAAGATAAGTCAGGTTTTATTGGAAATCAAAATTGTTTTCCGTGCAAACCTTACTATCTCTTAAGGGGTATATTGACTAATTTCGTGCCAAAGGAAAATAAATTATGAGCAAAACATCAGAAATTCAGCTGAAAGTATTTTTAGATGAAAGTAATATCCCCGCAAACATTACCTGGTTTGCCAGCGACAGTCAGATGCAGGAACCTGAAAGTTGCAAAGCATTTATGTTAAGTGTGTTTGATGAAAAATCGTCTGAATCGCTGCGCATTGATCTATGGACCAAAGAAATGCGTCAGGATGAAATGGATAAATTCTTTTTCGAAACATTAATGACAATGGCGGATACTTATCATCGGGCAAATCAGAACGAGGAGCTCGTGAAAGAAATGAAAGATTTTGCATTTAATTTTGGGGAGAAGACAGGTATTATCAAAAGAAAATAATTTTATCGATAGTCCGACACTTTTTTTGGAGTTCGTTTTAATGATATGTTTCAAAAGCCACTGCGGATTATTTAATTTTAGAGAATTAAATCATGCAACATAAAATTGGAATAACACTTTCTGGAGGTGGAGCAAGAGGCATAGCACATATTGGTGTTTTGCAAGCACTCGAAAGCGCGGGAATTTTTCCTGATGTTATTTCAGGTTGCAGTGCAGGTGCCATGGTTGGCGCTTTATATGCAGAAGGTTTTTCTCCACGAAAAATTTATTCACTTATCGAAAATAAAAGTATATACAGCATTATAAAAATGGGTTTGCCTGATAAGGGTATGATGGAGCTGGTTTATTTCAGAAAGATATTAACTGAAAATATTTCTCACGATACATTTGAGCAATTAAAAAAACCATTTTACATTTCTGTCACGAATTTAAATACCGGAAATTATGAAATAATTGGAAGTGGAAAATTGACCGATTATGTAATTGCCTCTCAATCTATTCCATTGGTATTTAAACCACAAAAGATCGGAGACCATTTTTTTGTGGATGGTGGTGTATTAAATAATCTTCCAGTAGAACCCATTCGCCATCAATGTGATATTTTGATAGGGGTAAATGTAACACCTATTAATTATACTGATAAGTTAACAGGCATGCGTGATGTGGGTTTTCGGATACTTAATTTATCACTCATGACAAATATGGAAAGTCGTATGAAACAATGCGATTTTATAATTGAACCCAACACATCCGACTATACTGTATTTGACGTAAACAAATCAAAACTGATTTATGATGCCGGTTATGAAGCTGCATTACCTGTTGCTGAAAAAATTATTCAATTCATAAAATCGGAAAAACAATAATTGTAAGATCATAATTCAATCTTGTTATCATTCATTATAAAATAAATTTATGCCATTAATTCTCACAATAAAAGAAAAGACACCACAATTTGGAAAAAATTGTTTTCTCGCAGAAAATTGTACTATAGTGGGTGAAGTAAAAATGGGTGACGATTGCAGTGTGTGGTTTAATGCTGTTATTCGGGGTGATGTGAATTATATTACAATTGGAAATAAAGTAAATATTCAGGATAATGCTGTTATACATTGCACTTATTTAAAAGCTGCCACAACAATTGGAAATAATGTTTCCATCGGACATAACGCAATTGTACATGGATGCACCATTCACAATAATGTGTTGGTAGGTATGGGTGCAATTGTGATGGACAATGCCGTAGTACATGAAAATGTTTTAATAGCAGCCGGAGCTGTTGTTTTAGAAAATTCGATATTGGAAAGTGGTTTTATCTACGGGGGTGTTCCCGCCAAAAAATTAAAACCACTGAGTGAAGAAGTATTTAAACACAATATCGATCGCATTGCGAATAATTATGTGATGTATGCGGAATGGTTTAAATGAAATGTACCAATGTACCAATGTACCAATGTACCAATGAACAGCCAAAATAATGTACCAATGAACAGCCGGCTTTGATTATATATTAAACTATCAGACCGGGAAAGATTAGACAATTGGCAAATTAGCAAATGAAACAGCCGGACTTAGAATAAAAATCAAACTACCAGACCTAAAGATTAGCAAATTGGCCCTGACTGCTTCGCATTCGGGTAGGAATTAGCAAATTAGCAAATGGAACAGCCGGGCTTTGACGCAAAATCTACTTTCAAGATCTCAAATTAACACTTTACTGGGATTAAATCAATCCGCCGAGGCGGACAAATCAGCCGCGGCGGACAAATTAAAAAATGCCAAAGCCATCGACTACCAGGTTTTTTTAAGGTCTGAGGGAGGAGGTGATAGTTTTCCAATGATGTGATTCCTCAATTATCAAATTGCCAGATTAACAAATTAATAAATGTCCCAAAGTTTGGTTTATTCAAAAATAACAAAGAACTTTGTATTTCAAAGTATAAAAACCAAATTCTATATGGAAGTTCAAGACAATCCTCAAGGTTTGGA